>JAUZQL010000192.1 GCA_030950975.1 Mariprofundaceae bacterium
ACCAAATCTATACCCATAGAGAGTAAATTTATTGGTATGAGCTTACCCCATGTTTCTATCATCTACATCACCTCACATGACATCACTTCATCTCATCTAACTTTAAACTTCCTCGCAAACGCACCACCATTTGCCCATGCAACTGGGAAATGCGTGATTCTGTTAAACCTAGCACCATTGCGACTTCCTTCATCGTTAACTCTTCATAATAATACAAGGTCAACAACACCAGCTCTCTCTTAGGTAAACGTTCCATCGCATGCGCTAATTTTTCAATAAACTGTTTACTTGCCAACTGTCTATCTGGCATTAATCCCTCATCACCTTCCAACATATCCAACACGCTCATTTCATCATCTTCACCCATCACTGAAGGCAAATCATCAAAATGTAAGACTGACATACTACGCACTTGATCAAGCCGTTTACGATATTCTTTCACATCAATCTCTAAATATGCGGCCACTTCATCTTCTTCCGCAGGTCGCCCTTTTTCTTGTTCCAAAGCAGACATTGCCAACTGCATGGATTTTGAAGTATCTCGAAGACTTCGAGGCATCCAGTCAAACGCTCTTAAGTAATCAATCATCGCACCACGAACACGATAGGATACAAAGGTCTTAAACTGCACTTCCCGTTCACCATCAAAACGCTGCGCCCCATCAAGTAAGCCCAAAACACCTGCATCAATCATATCATTCAATTCAATGGATGCTGGTGTCCGACGCATCAATTGATCTGCATGATAACGAATTAATGGTAAATACTCTTTCAATAAACGTTCAGGGTCATTGAGAATAGACCCTTCATTTTGAATATATTCTTTCACTCCACTCATGATATATGCTCATCATTTTCTACACTCTCTTGAGGTGATAACATTAGATTCAACCAAGCCAAGAGCATCCCCATCCAAGCTGCTGCCGCTGCTAAGACAAAGATACGAACAATCGCATCCTGCCATGCCACGCTCTGCACAATACAAATCGCCAAGCCAACCAACGCTCCCGCCAGCCCCCCACATGCTGCGGCATAAGAGATTTTCAAGCTCATACAGACGAGCCTACACCTTGCTCAGCATTCAAGCCTTGCCCCAAGCTATGTTCCCAAAAAAACTGCAATCCACCCTGTCGAGAATCATCACGCGGTCTTGATAACACCGATGACAAGGCAATATCCATCGCTTGAAAGGCTTCTCCCGATGTTAAAAGACTCTGACGCTGCACTGCTTTTTGAACATCTTTTGAATTAGGTACGCAACCCACATAATCCAACTGCACATCCAAATAACGATCAGCAACAGACATCAATCTGCGAAATGTAAGTTCTCCTTCAAAAGCATCCACTTGATTCACTAACACCATAAAACGATGCACATCTCGCTGTTGGGACAGTACCTTAATTAACGCATAAGCATCCGTCAGCGATGTAGGATCAGGTGTTAGCACCACCAACGATGACTCTGCCGATGCCACAAAAAATAAGACATTATCACCAATACCCGCTGCCGTATCAATCAACACCAAATCATAGTTTTTCTCAGCTTCGCGCATTTCATCCATCAAAATTTGCTGCTGCTGCGTATTTAATGCCGATAAGTCCGAAAAACCACTACCACCTGGTAACACATCAAAACCCTGCTTCGTATGCACCAACACATCCGATAAACGTGCTGCTCCTGACAACACTTGTCGAATAGAGCCTTTCCCCGACATCCCCAGCATCACATCGACATTCGCCATGCCTAAATCAGCATCCAATAACAACACCCTTAAACCTTGCTGCCCCGCCTTGCTCGCCAAATGAATGGAAAAAAAAGTTTTACCAACGCCTCCTTTACCACTGCAAATGGCAATCACCCGTGGCGATGTTTTCACTGCCTCATTCTTCGTCATGATGCCTCCTTGATTCGCTGGCTTTGACTTTCCAAAAGCGCTGTCAAAGATTGCGGTGTAAGCCAACCCATTTGTCCTGGCACATCCGAACCAAAACCACCATACGAAAGCCCTAATTTGGACACCATTGCCCAGTTAATAATTTTTCCAGGTCGCGCTGTTTCATCCAACTTTGTAAATGCCAATTCTGTCATTTGAATACCATCGGCTTCAGCCAATAAAGCCATACCATCATTTTCATCCATATTGGCTGGCATCACAAGGATTCTGTGCGTACATGGAAGTTGATTCCAAAGTTCAAATTGTTTACGAAAAGCCGATAAGTGCTGAACATTCCAAGCTTCCGTATCAATCAACGTGAGTTGTACACTCGACATGCTTGCCAATGCTTCAGGCACATCATCCTGACTCCTTAACAACGCAAAAGGCGCACCCAACACACCTGCATAGGCACGCAAAGCATCGCTGCCTCCCATGCGTTCGGTATCTGTTGTCATCAAACCCACACGGACACCTCGCATACTGTAATGGGTCGCTAACTTGGCTGCTAACAAGGTTTTTCCTGCACCTGATGGCCCTGCTAACAAGACAAAAGCCGATGTTTTTCTCGGTGTAATACGCGCTGCCCAACGCAAACTAGACACGCCTATCGGCAAGTGATTGGCATACGTATGTGCCAAATCAAAGGCATAAGCAGGTGCAACACCCAATAATACAAGATGATCAAATGCCTCTTGCGACAACTCATCATCCATCGTATTTCGCAGACTTTCGGTCTCTTTACGCCCTAAGCCTTCAACAATACGTTCCAAGCGTTGCATGGATGCTTCAACCTTACGAACATCCATCGATTTTTCAGGTGCTTGCCCTTGATTTGAAGCTGTTTTTCTTACATCTTGAATACTTGAAGGCGATGGATTGCTATCTAACGCCGCATGCACATGCCAAAGCTTATTGCCTTGAGTATCCACCCCTTCCATGTGATCTAGTACAACAGCATCCGTGCCAAGCTCTTTACGAACCAGTGCCAATGCCTCATGCAGGCGGGGAGCAGTAAAAACCCTAACTTGCATCACGCAAACTCAAACTTGCCAATGTTTTTACACCCATATCAGAAGGCACCTCACTGACTGAAATAATTGCCACACG
>JAUZQL010000193.1 GCA_030950975.1 Mariprofundaceae bacterium
AAGAACATGTTGAATCTACATGATTCTCATAAAAAGCATCGGCGTAAAGCCAATCCTAAATAAAGCCAAGCAGTGCTTGTTTACAGATTGCCATCACGGGTTCTGGATACAAACCAATGGCAACAACAGCCAAAGAACTCACAATCACGACTGCTTTCATCGCAGGGTTTTCAATGAAGTTAAAGGTAACTCGTGCATCATCAAAATACATATATTTAACCACGCGCAAATAATAAAACGCCCCGATCACAGACACTATAATGGCCAATAAAGCCAAGTATAAATGCCCTGCTCCAATCAAAGGAAGGATGACTGCATATTTTGCCCAGAACCCACCTAAAAAGGGAATGCCTGCCAAAGAAAACAACAACAAACCCATCGCTAATGCATAGCCTGGACGAACTTTGGAAAGACCTGCAAAATCATCCAGTAACTCACCATCCATACCATCTCGACGCATCAAAACTATAATCGCAAATACGCCCATATTCATAAATAAATAAACCGTCAAATAAACCAATGCACCTGTATACCCTGCTTCATTCGCAGCAATCAATCCCAACAAGACAAAACCAACATGCCCCACGGTTGAATATGCCATCATGCGTTTGATATTACGCTGTGCAATCGCTGCCACATTACCAACGACAATCGTTATCGCAGCAAGAACCACCAAAATATTCGTATAATCAACTTGCACTGCTGGAAAAGCATCATGCAAAATACGCATGAAAATCACAAAACCTGCCACTTTTGGTGCGACTGAAATAAAAGCCGTCACTGGAGTTGGCGCACCTTCATAGGTATCAGGAGTCCACATATGAAAGGGTGCAATGGATACTTTAAATGCCATACCTGCCAAGACAAAGACCAAGCCTAACATCACCACACCATGCGCCGATTCATTGCTTTGAGCTAAAGCTGCGCCAATGGTTGCAAATGAAAAACTCGTTGTTGCGCCATATAAAAAGGTAATACCATAAAGCAACATGCCCGATGCTAAGGAACCCAAAATAAAATATTTCAAAGCTGCTTCAGAAGACCGCAACACATTGCGTTGATAACCCACCAAGACGTAAATACTCAATGCCATCAACTCAAGTCCTAAATACATGGTAACAAAGTTATTGGATGAAACCAAAAACATCATGCCCAATACAGCAAACAACATTAGACAATAATATTCACCCATATTTTCTTCATTCTTCATATAATCAAAAGAAAGAATAACGCCAAAAACAGTGGTTAATAAAATTAATAATTTCGCAAAAGATGCCAAAGGATCCATGACAAAATAACCATAAAAACTCGTACCTGAATGACCTGTAGTCACTTGAACTACTGCCACAGCTGTGACAACACAAATCAAAACCGTGGTATAGGCTAGCCATTGTTTTTTATCTTTCGAAATAAACAAGTCAGCAATCAAAAGCACCATCGCCATGATGGCAATCATTATTTCTGGAATAAGCAATTCCAAATGCTCAGGGAATGGAAATGGGAAAGTTACGTGTGCCATGATTACCTCAATGTCCTGTTAAATGCGCCGCAGCGCCTTTAGCCAACAGAGCAGCATCAGCCAGTTTGCTTGATGTCGCTTGATCAACCAAATGTACCACCGATGCATGTAAAAGATCCAAAACTGGAACAGGATACAAGCCCAACCAAATGACCAATACAATCAAGGGTGCAAAAAAGCTAAATTCTCGCAAATTCATATCTGATAAAGTTTTGACTTCATCTTTGACTACATCACCCATCAACACACGTTTCACCATCCATAAGGTATAACAGGCTGAAAGAATCACACTGGTAGCCGCTAGAATCGCCACCCATTTCATGGAAAATGGCATATACAACATCGCTTCACTGGATGGGTTGAATGTACCCAACAATACCATAATTTCCGCCACAAATGATGATGCCCCTGGCAATGCGACATTCGCCATAGCAAAAAACATCATAACGACAGCAAACACAGGCATGACATTGGCTACGCCACCATATGCTGATATTTCACGGGTATGCATGCGATCATATAAGACACCCACACATAAAAAGAGTGCGGCTGCCACAAAACCATGAGAAATCATGCCAAATACTGCACCTTCTAATGCAATCTCTGTAAACATAAACGTTCCCAAGGTTACAAAACCCATATGTGCAATCGAGGAGTAAGCAATCAAACGCTTCAAATCGGTTTGCATCATGGCCACCAAAGAAACGTAAACAATGGCGATTAAACTTAAGAACACCATGAATGGCACAAAATATTGGGATGCATCAGGCAACATCGGCAATGAAAAACGCAAGAAACCATAGGCTCCCATTTTCAACAAAATACCTGCCAAAATAACCGAACCCGCTGTTGGTGCTTCGGTATGAGCATCTGGTAACCAAGTATGGAAAGGCCACATTGGAACTTTCACAGCAAAAGCAATAAAGAACGCCAAGAAAATCCAGAACTGCCAATCAAAATTAAATGGGTAATCCATGTATGCCAAGACACTAAAACTACCACCTGTCTTAAAGTACATTGCCATAATAGCAATCAACATCAACACAGATCCAGCCAAGGTATAAAGGAAGAACTTTAAAGTCGCATATACGCGATTTTTACCACCCCAAATACCAATAATTAAATACATTGGAATCAACATCGCTTCCCAAAAGAAGTAAAATAATACCGCATCTAAGGCTGCAAACACACCAATCAATGTGGTTTCTAGTATTAAAAATGCCAACATATATTCTTTTACACGAGTTTGAATACAACGCCATGCCGACACAATACAGATAACCGTTAATAAACTTGTTAACACAACGAACGGCATCGAAATACCATCCACACCCAAAGCATAATGAATATTGAATGCTGTAATCCATGGATGTAATTCTTCAAATTGCATATGTGATGTTGTCGTGTCAAAGGATAATAATAAAGGCAATGTTACCATAAATGTCGCCACTGAAACTGCTAAAGTAGCCCAGCGTACCGCCATATCATCCTTTAAAAACATCCAAATAAACAATGCACCTGCCGTCGGCAAGAAAATACTCAAGCTTAGAATGGGAAAGCCCAATACGTTATACAACGATTCCATTAATATCCCCTATGCCTTCAATAACAACCAAGTCAAAAGACCAAATACACCAATCACCATCCCATAGGCATAATGATATACCATGCCTGTTTGCATACGCCGCAATTTTGCAGCACCCGATGCTACTGAATCAATAATTCCACCATGCACAATGCCTTTATCAATCATAGCTAAATCGGCTTTTTGCCAAAGCATTTGACCCAAACATTGAGTAGGACGAATAAATATTTTCTCATACAACTCATCCCAATACCATTTATTCAACAGAAAATCATGTAAACGTGGGAATGTCGCAGCTAACTTCGCTGGCATCGCTGATTCTTTAAAATAAAATCCGTATGCTAAGGAAATACCCGCAATGGCAAACCAAAATGGCAATGTCATAAAGAAAGGATGATGTTCTTCAAGCTCTAATTTTAACAATGGATTATGTGCATCCAATACAAACAATGAATCCCTAAAGAAACCATGAATCACTTCGGGGTTGGCAATATCCAACACATAAACACCCCATAAACCTGAACCCAAAGCACCAACGGCTAGAATCATTAAAGGTATGGTCATTACCTTAGGTGATTCATGGATATGTTTTTTCGTAGCCACAGGAACACGATCTGTATTATGAAAGGTCAAGAAGAACATACGGAACGTATAAAAAGCGGTCATAAAGACACCTGATAACAGCGCCCAATAAGCCAATTCACTGACCCAACCCATATCTCGTACCATCGTTGCTTCAATAATCAAATCTTTTGACCAAAAACCTGCAAACGGCGGAATACCTGACAAAGCTAAGGCTGCAATCAACATAGTAATATAGGTAATCGGCATATATTTACGCAATTGCCCCATTCTGCGAATATCTTGATCTGCCAATACAGCATGAATCACTGAGCCTGCGGCCAAGAATAATAACGATTTAAAATAAGCATGCGTCATCAAGTGGAAAATCCCTGCTGAATAAGCAGACACACCACATGCCACAAACATATAACCCAATTGTGAGCAGGTTGAATAGGCAATCACACGTTTGATATCATTTTGCACCAAACCAATGGTTGCACACATCCAAGCAGTAATCGCACCAACAATAATCACTGCTGCCAACGCTGTTTCAGAAAATTCAAACATCGGTGATAAACGTGCCACCATGAACACACCTGCTGTTACCATTGTTGCCGCATGAATCAATGCTGAAATGGGTGTTGGACCTTCCATAGAATCAGGCAGCCAAACATGCAAGGGCACTTGACCTGATTTACCGATGGCACCCACAAATAATGCCAAACAAATAAAGGTAATGACATCCATTTGCCAACCAAAGAAGCTTAATGTGTGACCTTCTGTCACAAATCCAACGGTCGCAGCAAAGACTTCATGATAATCTACAGTTCCAAAATAATACCAAACAGCTAAAACACCAATTAAGAAACCAAAGTCACCCACACGATTGACAATAAATGCTTTGAGTGCGGCATAATTAGCAGTTTCACGTTTAAACCAAAAACCAATCAACAAATAAGAGAACAAACCAACCGCTTCCCAACCAAAAAATAAGGTAAAGAAGTTATTGCCCATCACCAAAACAAGCATCGAAAAAGTAAAGGCCGAAATGTATGCAAAGAAACGCGAGTAACCTGGATCGCCATGCATATAACCAATGGTATAAATATGCACACAGGCCGAAACCACTGTAACAGTTACCATCATAGCAACCGTCAACGGGTCAATCATCATGCCAACAGCAACCATAAAATGCTCTGATGCCATCCATGTCCAAAAATTGCCGTAAAAAGATGCGCCATGCCATACTTGAACAAAGACATCTACCGATAATATAGCCGCTGCAATCACTGCTCCAGAGGTAATGCAATGGCTAAGTTTTTCTTTTAAAAACCAACCAAATAAGCCTACCAATAGTGCAGCTAGCAAGGGCAAAGCTGGAATTGCCAATAATTCAAACGTATTTAACGTTGTGATGGTTTCTCCCACGAAAGCCTCCCCTAACCTTTCAATGTGTTGATATCTTCAACATCAATCGAACGACGGTTACGATAAAATGAAACTAAAATCGCCAATCCAACCGCCACTTCTGATGCTGCCACT
This sequence comes from Mariprofundaceae bacterium, assembly GCA_030950975.1. Classification (GTDB taxonomy): domain Bacteria; phylum Pseudomonadota; class Zetaproteobacteria; order Mariprofundales; family Mariprofundaceae. The sequence continues at coordinate 5,211 of JAUZQL010000193.1, forward strand.
GTCAACACAAAAAATACAAAAATCTGACCTGATATATCTTGCAAATAATGTGAAAATGCCACAAAATTAATGTTCACTGCCAATAAAATTAGCTCAATACACATTAAAATGGTAATCACATTTTTGCGATTCAAGAAAAGACCTATCACACCCAAAGAAAACAAACAGGCAGCTACAATCAAATAATCCGATAAACCAATCATGATTACATCCTCACCTTACGCAAACGATCTTCTTTACGTACATTCACTTGCTTGGATATATTTTGATACTTGGCATCTTTACGTGTGCGCAAAGTCAATACAATCGCACCCACCAAAGCCACCAATAAAATAATCGCTGCAATTTCAAAGCCTAATAAATATTGCGTGTATAAAATTTTACCAATTTCAACGGTATTATTCACTTCTTGCCCTAAGTGACCCACTGTCGCAATCGCATCCGTATGGAAAATACCGCTGCTTGCCGCAGCAATAAATTCAACCAATAAAGCCATTGCAATCATACCGCCCATCGGCAAGTATTGAAGAAAACCTTCACGCAATTTTGCCTTATTCACTTCCAACATCATGATGACAAACATAAACAGAACCATCACAGCGCCAACATAAATTAAAATTAAAATAATTCCCAAAAATTCAGCATCTAATAGAAAAAATAAGCCTGCCGAATTAAAAAAACAAAAAATCAAAAACATCACAGAATGCATGGTGTGTCTTGCCAACACCACACCCATAGCACCTATAACTGCCAGCGTTGCAAACAGATAAAAGAATCCAGCTTCAAACATTTCCCCTCCTAATCCCTATCTGATTTTTAATGATATTTTGCATCAGCTGCAATATTGGCTGCAATCTGAGATTCATAACGATCACCCACATCCAACAACATCTCTTTGGTATAATACAATGCTTCACGCGTTTCACTGGCATATTCAAAATGCTGTGTTTCCACAATCGCATCCACAGGGCACGCTTCCTGACATAAACCACAATAAATACACTTGGTCATATCAATATCATAACGTGTGGTTCGACGGCTACCATCTTCACGTTCTTCTGATTCAATCACAATCGCTAACGCAGGACAAACCACTTCGCAAAGTTTGCAGGCAATACAACGTTCTTCACCTGAATCATAACGACGCAACGCATGCAAACCACGAAAACGAGGGGATAATGGTGTACGTTCTTCTGGATATTCCACCGTAATTTTTGGTTTGAATAAATAACGTATAGTGAGTGCAAGCCCTTTCACCAGTTCCCACAACATCCAAGTCTTAAACGCACGTTTAATCAACTGCATCTTAAGACCTCCAAGGCTGATAATAGCCAATCATATCACTTAAAATTGTCAAACTACTGTTTAATTCCTCTGCATACGTAAACAAGCCTAACACTGCAATCCAAGCCAACGTCCAAGGCAAGAATACCTTCCAACCTAAACGCATCATTTGGTCATAGCGAAAACGTGGGAATGTTGCACGAAACCAAATAAACACAAAGATAAAAAAGCTTGTTTTCAATAACAACCAAACCGTTCCAGGGATAAAGTCCAAAGCGGGGATTGGCGCATCCCATCCACCCAGAAATAAAATCGAGGTCAACAAGCTAATCAAAATCATGGCACCATATTCAGCCAGTGAGAATGTCGCAAACCACATGCCTGAATACTCAACAATATGACCCGCAACCAATTCTGCTTCACCTTCAACCAAATCAAATGGTGTACGGTTTGTTTCAGCACAACCTGAAATAAAATACACTAAAAACATCGGAAATAAGGGGATAATATACCAATGCCAGAAACCACCTGTTTGTGCGTTCACAATCACTGATAAATCCATACTTCCTGCCAACATCAACACACACACCAAAGCAAAGCCCATCGATATTTCATAGGAAATCATTTGGCATGTTGCACGCACCGAAGCAATCAATGCGTATTTGGAGTTGGAAGACCAACCCGCCATCAGCACACCATAAATCGCCAAGCTGGAAATCGCGAGAATATATAAAATACCCACATTTAAGTGAGCAATCGCCATCACATGCGCAGTATCCCACAAGCCAAACAAAGTTGTTTCACCAAAAGGAACAACTGCAAATGCCACCAAAGCAGGTACCAATGCCATTACAGGAGCAGCAACAAACAAAATTTTATTGGCTTGACTTGGAATAATGGTTTCTTTCAAAAAAAGCTTCAAACCATCCGCCAACGGTTGCAACAAACCAAAAGGTCCCACACGATTACAACCTTTACGCACTTGTATCAAACCAATCACACGCCGTTCAGCATAGGTAATATATGCCACAGACAAGGCAACAGGAACGGCAATCGCCAAGATCTCCAGCGCCCAAATCAGCCCAGTTAGAGCTATATCGGTCCACTCCATTACTGACCTCCCCCAAGACTCGCCATGACTTCGCAAGATAAATCTCCTGCAACACCACGCTTAGCAATAAATAACACACCTTCAACCACATCATCTCGCACACCGACATCAAAGGTATAGTTTCCTGAAGCTGTGCGTATCACACATTCACCAACAGTCAAACCTGCTTCTTTTAATGTATTAGGATGAACCAAAACATCATCCAAAGCACGAATATTCCCAGCTTCTATCAACGATGCCGAAGCTCTCACCCATGCACCTTCACGGTACATTGAATAACGGCTAATCACATCCAATGGCATGGCGGGATTCACTCCAACAGGCAATACATTGGCATCACGCTGACGAGCTACAGGCATGCGCCATGTATGATCTACACCCTCAGCCCATACTTCACGAAGACTCGGTAAATAACTTTGAACCGAAGCCCTGATTTCGTTCATATCAACGGCTGGAATCTCCATACCAAAGCCTTGAATCAAACGCATCATGACTTTCCATAAAGGTCGCGCATCGCCCACCGTCGATAAGGGTTCTTCTGCCATACGAACTTCACCCGACATATTGATAAACGTTCCCTCTACTTCAGAATAAGCTGAAGCTGGTAACATCACATCTGCGTATTCAGATACTTGACCTGACACAGCACCAATTTGTACCAAAGGAACTTTACCCATCGCACGTTTGGCTTGCATCGAAAACAAACCATCGCCCAACGGATCACTACCAATCAACAACAAGGCATCCAATTCACCATCATGAGCAGCATCAAATAAATCACCAACACTGGTACGCACATCACCAAACACTGCGCTCAACAAGGAGGCATTCATGCCTTCTGGAATCAAGTTTCGTGCATCGCGACCTTCTTCACCGTGTCCTGAAGCGCGTGCGATTAAATCCAAACCATGAATCAATGCAGCGGCATCTACATGTGAACGAATTTCTTCACCCACAAGTAACGCACAAGAATCTGACAACAATGCATCCGCCAACAATTTTCCTGCTTCATGACGTTCGGATACCGATGACAACCAAGCATCCATACCCTCTGCCGTTTTACCTAAATCTTTTAATTGTTGCATAGCTCTAGCAATCACTGCTGGCCATTCACGTGGACGAATCAAAGCATCTGCACTCAATTCACTGTTGGTACGATAATTCATGGCACCAATACGTGTAACTGGTTTACCTGCCAAACTACGCTGACGCAAACCTTGCATTAGAATAGGCAAGCGTTGACGCAAATCAGAACCCAAAATCACGACTTCATTCGCATCAACAATTTGCTTCGGTGTCATACCGAAGCCTTCTTCAAAAGCAAACGGTCGCATATCACGACGATGTAAATCAAACGCAACCTTGGCATCATCAAAAACACAATCATGGAGCAAGCGAATCGCAGTTAAACCTTCGATACTCCAGTCTGGAGAAAAAACAATACCCACACGTTTACCTTTCAATAAACTCACTGTTTTTTCTACTGCCATATCCCAACTAACAGCTTGCAAACCTGAAGCACGTATAAATGGTGTTAATATACGTTCATCTGCACGAAAAGCGTCATGCACATAACGACCACGATCACAAATCCACGGTTCATTGGCAGCATGATCTGGTTTAATACGAATCACTTCATCGCCACGTGATTCAATCACAATATCGCAACCTTGCGGACATTGCGTACATGTACTCTTATGACGTTTTACTTCCCAAGGTCTTGAAACATCTAACGATGGTTTATCTAATAAAGCTCCAACTGGACAAATATCTGCAAGGTTTCCTGATAATTCAGATGCCAACGCATCTTCAACCACACCTTCAATACGCATATGGTCGGCACGATTTAACACGCCCATATCACCTGTTCCAGCAATTTCATCTGCAAATCGAACACAACGTGTGCAATGAATACAACGTGTCATACATGTGCTAACAAAGGGACCTAAGTTATGATCAACAACGGCCCGTTTAAGCTCTTTATAACGACCATGTTCCGCACCATGTTCTTCCGTATAATCTTGCAACTTACATGCACCACCCTGATCACACACGGGGCAATCCAAAGGATGATGAATCAGCAAGTATTCCATAATCATTTCACGATCTTTGCTCAAACCTTCGGACTGTGTGGTAACACGCATGCCTTCACCGACTGGTGTACAACACGATGCGGCGGGTTTAGCCCAACCTTCCACTTCCACCAAACACATGCGGCAGTTGGCTGCCACAGAAAGCTCTGGATGATAACAAAAATAAGGAACATCCACACCTTGCTTTCGACAGGCTTCTAAAATACTTGTTCCTGATGAAACAGTTACTTCTTCTTCATTGATAAATAAAGTTGTCATGCAGCCTTCTCCATCAAGCGTTCACGAACTTCATCGGGAAAATGTTTTAACAAGGACAAAATCGGTGCTGCTGCACCATCAGCCAAAGCACAAATCGTTCGCCCAGCCATATGCGTTGCTGCATCATGCAATACAGTCAAATCTTCTTCACAACCCTGCCCATTTTCAACACGTGTCATCACACGTTCCAGCCAGCCTGTACCTTCTCGACATGGCGAACATTGACCACATGATTCATGCGCATAAAAATGTGCCAAACGTCGGGTTAGAGCAATCACATCAGCGGTTTCATCCATGACAATAATCGCCCCTGAACCCAACATAGAACCTGCCTTCATCATGGCATCATACGTAAGCGGCGTATCATAATGTTCAGCAACCAACCATGGTGTAGAGGAGCCTCCAGGAATAATCACTTTTGGCACGGTTCCGTGTTGTAAACCGCCACAATACTCCTCAATCAGAACTTTCAGCGACGTACCCATCGGCACTTCATAGTTTCCAGGTTTATTGACATGACCTGATACTGAAAAGATTTTCATACCTGTATTATTGGGAACACCAATCGCTGCGTGCCAATCACCACCAAATTCTAAAATAGCAGGAATCGTTGCCAAGGTTTCGACATTATTCACCACCGTTGGGCAACGGTAAAACCCTTCAATCGCAGGAAAAGGCGGTTTAAATCGAGGTCGTCCTGGACGACCTTCCAACGATTCAATCAATGCCGTCTCTTCGCCACAAATATAAGCACCTGCACCACGATGTACGGTCAAATTCATGGAAAAATTAGAGCCTAAAATATTTTCGCCCAAAAGATTCGCCGCATACGCTTCTTCAATGGCAGCATCCATCACATTGGCTTCATGCAGAAACTCACCACGAATATAGATATAAGCATCGTGTACGCCCAAAGCAAAACCAGCCATAATCATGCCTTCAATCAATAAATGAGGATCAAAGCGCATAATATCACGATCTTTAAATGTGCCAGGTTCGCCTTCATCAGCATTGCATAAAAGATAGGTCGGTTTACCTGTATTGCGTGGCACAAATGACCATTTCAAACCTGTTGGAAAACCCGCACCACCACGCCCACGAAGCCCTGATTTTTTTACTTCATCAACAATACGTTCGTTATCAAAATCCTTTAGTACCGTAGGTAAAAATGCGTACGCACCGTTTTTACGGGCAATGTTTAATGATGTTTGATTTTCAATATGAATACGATCAAAACAAATCGCTTTAACTTGCTTAGGGTCTGATGAAATCATAACTGATCACCCTTAACCTTAGTAATAAATGCATCAATATAAGCTGCATCAACTTTTTCATGGTACGCATTGTTAATTTGCACCACAGGTGCGCCAGCACAAGCTCCTGCACACTCCACTTCAGTCACTGTAAACATGCCATCGGGCGTTGTTTCACCTACTTGAATGCCTAAACTTTCTGTCATATGTGCCAATAATTCATTGCCGCCATTCAACATGCAACCCGCATTCGTACACACTTCTAAAAGGTAAGTTCCACATGGTTTTTCACGAAACATGGTATAAAAAGTGACCACTTCACGCACCACCATCAAACGCAAACCCAAGGTGTCTGCAACCAATTGCTGAACAGGCATGGACAAATAACCAAAATCTTTTTGCGCCATGTGTAACACTGGCAACAAAGCTGAACGCTTGCCAGGATACTTTTTGACAAGCACATCAATTTCTTGAAGACGAGATGGAGAAAAACAAACATTCTCTTCTGAGCTCATCGATCCACCTCCCCAAACACAATGTCTTGTGTACCAAGAATCGCCACAACATCCGCAATCATGTGACCACGACACATGTAATCTAACGCTTCCAAGTGAGCAAAACCTGCCGCACGAACTTTCATACGATAAGGTTTATTGGAACCATCTGAAATCAAATGGACTGCAAATTCACCTTTTGGGTGTTCAACCGCAGCATATACTTCACCAGCAGGTACATGATAACCTTCAGAGAAATACTTGAAATGATGAATTAATGTTTCCATATCACCTTTCATGTCTGCGCGATCAGGGCTACTTAAACGTGCATCACGGGATTTAATATCTCCCGGATTTTTTGCTAACCATTCAACACATTGGCGGATAATTTCATTGGATTGACGCATTTCTTCCACACGCACCAAATAACGATCATAACAATCGCCCGTAGCACCCACAGGAATATCAAATTCCATTTTATCATACACATCATAAGGCTGTGTTTTACGCAAATCCCATGCAACACCTGAGGAGCGAATCATCGGTCCACTAAAGCCCCATGCCAAAGCCGTTTCTTCATCGACAATGGCAATATCAACATTACGCTGCTTCCAAATGCGATTTTCCGTTAATAGGGTTTCATATTCATCGATATAACCTGGAAAGCGTTCTGTAAAACCTTGTATTTTTTCAAGCAACCCATCAGGCAAATCTTTGCTTACACCACCCGGACGAAAGTATGCTGCATGCATACGTGCACCAGACACTTCTTCATAAAAATCAAAAATATCTTCACGTTCACGGAAGCAATACAAAAACACTGTCATCGCACCAATATCAAGAGCCACAGCACCCAGCCACATGCAGTGATTCAAAATTCGTGTTAATTCAGCATACATCACACGAATATATTGTGCGCGTTCAGGCACTTCCACACCCATCAACTTTTCAACAGCTAAAGCATAAGCGTGTTCATTTGCCATCATCGAAACATAATCAAAACGATCAAAATACGGCACATTCTGCAAATATGTTTTTTGTTCAAATAATTTTTCAGTGCCACGATGTAATAAGCCAATATGCGGCTCAGCACGTTCCACCACTTCACCATCTAGTTCTAAGACTAAACGTAACACACCATGAGCAGATGGATGTTGGGGACCAAAGTTTAGAGTGTAATTCTTAATTTCAGCCACGGTCAGCTCCTGGCCAGGTTTTAGGAATAAGAACACGGTTTTCCACCGCATTAGGACGATAAACACAACGCCACTGCTCATCGTCAAAGAACATCTCAACACGACCTTCAACAGGGAAGTCTTTACGCATTGGATAACCTTCAAAACCATAATCAGTCAATAAACGACGTAAATCAGGATGATGATTAAAAATAATCCCAAACATCTCAAACGCTTCGCGTTCAAACCAGTTGGCAGTTGGCCACACTTCCACAACCGAATTGACCAATTGACGC
>JAUZQL010000194.1 GCA_030950975.1 Mariprofundaceae bacterium
ACCTGAAAAACTATGCCCTCGTTCAAGCATCAAAACATCAACAGCTTGCTCCACCACACAAATAATTTGCGCATCACGGCGTGGATTATCACATACCATACAATGGTCATGCTCCGCGAAACAACCACAACGCGAACAAAACCCCATTCGTTCATGTAATGATGCCAAAGTTTCTGCCAGTTGTGCTACATCGTGTTTGGATTTACTTAATAAATTCAACGCCAAACGCATGGCTGTTTTAGGGCCAACCCCCGGTAAGCCACTTAATTGTTCAATCAATTGGGACAATGCCAGCGGCATACCAGACAAAGCTAACATTAAAGAGAAAAACCTGGAGGTAAAGGCAAACCAGCCATTAATTTTTGTTGTTCTTCTTTGGCTTTGGCATCAACCATTTGACTGGCTGAATTAACCGCCGCAGCCAGTAAATCTTCGATCAAAGCTTTATCTTGATCTGCCCAAATTTCATCTTCAATATGAATAGATTTGACCTGTCGATCACCTGACATAATCACCTTAACCATGCCGCCACCTGATTCTCCAGTCACCTCAAGTTTTGCCAATTCTTCTTGTAAGCCTTGCATATTATCTTGCATTTCTTTGGCTTTTTTCATCATTTTACCGAGATTCATCATGTTACTTATCCACTCCATCATTTACTTTATTTTGCGGGCTAGTCTGCACATCGACCAAACGACAATCCATAGCCTTCACTAACATTTTTACCGTCTCATCCTGCTCTGCTTCCTGCCAACGTTGTTGTTTGGCATCTTGCTGGCGGCGTTGACGTATATCTGCAACGCTTTCTAATTTGGAATCAGCGACTTTTTTTTTCCAAAGCACTTCTTTTTTCAACCATGTTTGAAAGGCATCACGCTCTTTGCTGCGTAAAAACTTCATTTGGTGAACATCCAAAGCCAAGATAAGTTTTTCTTCTGTAAAAGACTCACATTGCACTTGCTCAAGGATTGCAGTGACGGGAGGATTGACATCTGCATAGGCTGTGATGACATCTTCCCAATTCATATAGTGAGAAGCGCCAGAAGACGCTTTGGCATATTTTTTCTCAGCAGTTTCCAAAACCATTGCAGGTTCTTTTTGAGCTGCTTGAGGCTGTTTAGCTATCTCATGAGACTGTGCTTTTTTAGGCGCAGCTTTCGGCTCAGCTTGAACGACTAAATCATGGTCTATTGTGATATTTGTGTTTGGTTCTAGAAGGTTTTTAAGGTGGCATAAACGCATCACCACCATCTCCGCACCTCGCTGCTCATCCACCAAACCTAAATCACGCAAGCCACTCAATAAAATCTGATAACGCATATCCAATGCTTCCGAACACCACAAACTCACGGCATGTTTTAACCATACTTGCGTTTGTTCCGAAGGTTCATCATGTAGCAACGATGCATCCACTATCATACATGCTAATTGATGCCATTGTTCGGATAATGTCAGCAATACTTGCCTTGCTGCATAGCCTTGAGTCACTGCTTTTCTTAATAAGCTTACTGCTTCAAGAGGATTGCCTTGTGCAATAAAATCAGAGAGTTGTTGCACCATATCAGGGCCAAGCAAACCCAATGATTGTCGCACATCCGAAGCCATTATATGTTGATTCGAAAACGCCAATACACGTTCCGTTAAAGATAAGGCATCGCGCACACTGCCATCCGATGAACGAGCAATGATGAATAAAGCTTCCTGTTCATAAGCCACGCCTTCTTTATCCAATACATGTGCTAAATAGTCTGCGATTTCTTGTACACCCAACCGCCGTAAGTCAAAACGTTGGCAACGTGAACGGACGGTAACAGGAAGTTTATCCGATTCTGTGGTTGCTAAAATAAACAACACACGCTCTGGAGGCTCTTCTAATGTTTTCAACAAGGCATTAAAGGCAGATTTAGACAGCATGTGCGCTTCATCAATAATATAGACTTTATACGCCAAGTTCACAGGGGGATAGCGCACATCATCGAGCATATCACGCATATCATCAACACCAGTATGACTGGCAGCATCCAGCTCTCGAACATCCAAATGTGAGCCTGAAGCAATCGCCACACATGCATCACATGTGCGACAAGGTTCGCCATCATCTGTGGTGTTTTGGCAATTGCTTGCCATCGCCATCAGACGTGCAATGGTTGTTTTTCCCACACCACGAATGCCCGTTAATAAATAAGCATGCGCTAAACTCTTGCAAGTTAAAGCATTTTTTAGTGTTCGAACTACCACATCTTGACCTACAAGATCAGCAAAACGTTGAGGGCGCCATCGTCGCGCCAAAACCAAATAAGACATGCGAAAAGCTTACACAAGCTCAAGCAATAATCATCCGCTAAAAGAACAAACGATTAACCATCACAAATAAAGTCTGCTATACTCATTTAGAGTGAAGGAAGTCCAATCAGTATTTTCCCCTCCCCCCTCATTGCTGATTGGGCTTCTTATCTACTTCATGGGTTTATAAATCCAAAAAGGCACGAAGCTTTCGCTCCGTGCCTTTTCAATATTTACAACAAGCCAGTCACTAACCATGCTTAGTCGCCCAGTACAGCCCCGTTTTCTTTAAAGAAATATACAGCAATGCCTGTTTTCGGATCATCCCATACATGATGCCATACTTTTTCGCTATCAATCGTATGGGGCTTGATGATACCCACTACTATTTCACCACCATTTAAATGAGAAAGAAAAATATCACATTTACCACCGACTTTCCAAGCTGCCCCTGATATATTGACACTTAATTGGCAATCAATCCCCAAGTCATCAAAGCCCGAACCTTTACCTTCACGCAATACATCATTTTGTAT
>JAUZQL010000195.1 GCA_030950975.1 Mariprofundaceae bacterium
TTAGATGATTTGCAAGCGAAATGGTCTTTAGCCAATCAAGCCGTGGAAGAACACATTCACATCCATCAACAAAGTGAATTGAAAGTAGCACAACTGCGGCGTTCATTGGTGATGCATGAAGAAGAAGTGCAACACGCTCAAGATGAATTGCGTCAGCGAGATCAGCAGTTATCGGAGTTGCAACGCCAAGCAGAACGTTTATCGGGCGAACAACGCTTGTTGGAAGAGCGGCGGCAAGTTTTAGACGATCGTATGGACGAAGCAGCATCGCGGCAACAGTTGTTGCAAGCAGATATCAGCGAGGTGGAAGAACAATTATCGGCACAACGTGATGATGATTTGCAAGAAGATTGTCGGTGTTGTTTGGCACAGGTGGACGTGGCGCAAGAGCATGTGCAAGAAGCGCGAGAACAACGAGATGACTTATTGCGTCATTATGAACAACTCAAAGCTCAACATCAGGCGCAGTTACAGCAACAAGTGCAAGTGGATCAACAGCTTCAGCGATTAGATGTGCAAACAGAAACCTTGCAATCCACGCACGAAAGCTTGCAAACGCAACATGATGAACATCAACAACAATATGAGCAGGCAGAAGCTCAATATCAGCACGCTGAAAAAGAACATGCCGATATGGTGTTTGGTTTGGATGCAGGACAAGAGCAAGCACAACAGCTGCTTGATAGGCAAAGTGACGCGTCACAAGAGCGCAATCAAGCAGAGCAACAATTGCGGCAAATACGGGGTGAGATGAAGGAGCTGCAAGCTCAACTGGCACAGCAAACGATGTCGGAAGATATTCGAGTGATGTTGCGAGACAAAGGTGGGGTGTGGGTCGATGAAGTATTACCGCATATTCCTGAATCGTTGGAGTTGGCAGTGGCTGCGGCATTGCGAGGTCAGGAAGGTGATGTGCTTTTGCCCAATGAGATGGCATGGCAAGCATCGTTGGCAATATCAGAGCAGTGGCAGCATGTTCCGATTGCCTTGCATCAGGCTAGAAACAGTGGGGCTGAAGGTGATTCGAATCCAAATGATTTAGCCAATGTATTAGATTTAAGTGTAGATGATGCGCTTTATCCCGTCTTTTCAGATGTGTTGTTATGCGATGATATTCATGCTGCGAGCTTACCTAAATGGGGTTGCGTGGTGAGTCGAGATGGTTGGTGTTTGACGGCAGATGGTTGGCTTATGCCACCGTTGAAGAATCAAACAGCACGGCGTTTAAGTTTGCAACGGCGTTTATCTACTTGCGAAGCTCTTGCGGATAAAGCGGAACAACGCTTGATACAGGTGGAAGATGAGTTGCGTGATGTGCAAGCTCGTTTAGTCATGCAACAACAACAAAATCAACAATGCCAACAAGATATTCAGATGTATGATCATCAAATGAAATCAGCCCAAGCATGGTTGAAACGTTTGCAAGATGATGCCGATAGCTGGGCGAAACGTGAACAACAATGGCAAGAAGATAGGCAGCGTTTGGCACAAGATCAAAGCCATTGGCAAGCTCAAAAAGAAGAGCTGGAAGGTATGGATGAGGCAGAGTTAGACAGTGTAAAACAGCAGTTGGATATGCAAAATATGGCGCAAGCTCAATATGAGCAACAATGGCAACAAGCGCGCTCCGCCTTATCTCATGCAGAGCAGGCGTTGGCATTGTATCAACAGAGTAAACTGAGTTTAGAGCGAGATGTGAAGCGTATGCAACGCGAATTGGCGCAATTAACCTTGCGTCAACATCAAGATCAAGTTCAAATGACCGAGACCTTGAGAAAATTATCGCAACATGCCCAGCATGACAGTGTGGATGTTCAATTGTTAGCGGCGAAAGAAGCAGCAGATTTCGGGCATCAAGCCATGCAACAATTACGTCAACAAGGTTCAGAGCTTCAAGAAGCCTTGCGTGTTCAAGAACGTCAAGAACATGATGCCAATAAAACATTGCAAGATGTCGGGCAGGCAAGGCAAAGGATTGAGATTGCTCAAGCTTCCGAAGATGTGCGTTTGCAAGATATTAAGCTTGAATTAGAGCAACAAGGTATCGTGCTTGAAAAAGTTCTTGATGATGCTTGGCAGGACCTTGATTTGGTCGATATTCTCAAACAATGCGATGCACTGGAGCAACGTTTGAAGCGTTTTGGCGCAGTGAATTTATTAGCGATTGATGAGTTTAAAGAAGCTTCTGAACGTGAACAGTTTTTATCTGAACAGTTGGCGGATTTAGAAAGCAGTATTCACACCTTGCAAGATACGATTGTGCGTATTGATCGTACCACACGTCAGCGATTTAAAGATGTATTTGAACAAACCAATGCTCATTTTAAACAAATATTTCCTAAACTTTTTGGTGGTGGTCGGGCTGAACTTCGTTTGGATTCGGATGATGTCTTGACGGCTGGGGTTGAAGTCAGTGCGCAGCCTCCGGGGAAACGCTTGCAAGATATGCGCTTGCTTTCAGGTGGTGAAAAAGCCTTAACAGCAGTGGCTTTGGTGTTTTCTATTTTCAAGATTAACCCTGCACCTTTTTGTATTTTGGATGAAGTGGATGCGCCATTGGATGATGCTAATGTGGTGAGATTTAGTGATATGATTATGGAATTTTCGAAAGATGTGCAGTTTTTAGCGATTAGTCATAATAAAATTACCATGAAAAAAGCCAATCGTTTGATTGGTGTATCCATGCCAGAAGCAGGGATTTCTCAAATTGTCAGTGTGGATTTGGAGAATATTCCAGATAACGAATAGCTCATGGTTTGTGAATGTGTTTTTATGCGCATGCTTTTGATCAATCAATGATTGTATTCCATGAAAAAAAGCGACCCGAAGGTCGCTTTTCATATAAAGAATAAATCGTTAAACGATGTTTAGATTTTTCCTCTTTTTACAGCTTCAAACAATTCGTGAGCAGCTTCATCTTCATGACCCTTGATTAGTTTCTTATATTGACCTGTCATCATACCAGCCTTTCTTTTCCACTTAGCATTTGCAGCGATAGACTTGCGGTCTTCGACTTTAAAGCCGCCTTTAAAGACTGCTGCTAAAGTCGCTTCATCACCATATGCTGTAGCGACATCTTTCCAAGATGGACCAACTTTTTTCTTGCCTACAGCATGGCATGCCTTACATTTCTTAACATTAAAGCCACCAGCGTTGGCTTCAGTTGTTAGCAAACCAGTCATTACAAATGCAGCTGTCGCTGCGATCATCAAAGTTTTCTTCATGTGAACTCCTCCTCGAGAACTAGAGCGAGACAATATCGCCATCACGCCAATGGGGAAAGTATAAAAAGTAGCTGTGAATCGTGGAAGATGAATTTTCTCCCCCTTGGGGTGAAACCTTTTCACATGAAAATAAGATGAAGCTATTCTGTAACCATGTGTTGCATTCAATTTAGTCCCACCTTGAGCCTTATTTCCGAGTGATGATTTCTGCCTTTGCCGTAACGTTTTTAACATGTAGCTTTCGTTTTTTCAAGAAAGCATGTCTAAAGAAGAACCTTAAGTCGATGGCGATAAGATGTGGGGTGATAGCTTCTGAAGAACTATTTTGTGGTGTGAGGGTGCAATGAAAGGTATTATTTTAGCAGGCGGTAGTGGCACACGTTTGCATCCATTAACGTTGGCAGTCAGCAAGCAACTCATGCCAATTTATGACAAACCGATGATTTATTACCCTTTATCGACGTTGATGTTGGCAGAAATTCGGGAAATATTGTTAATTTCAACGCCGCGCGATTTGCCGATGTTTAAATATTTACTGGGTGATGGATCGCAATGGGGTATTTCAATTGAATATGCAGAACAGCCGAGTCCTGATGGTTTAGCACAGGCTTATCAGATCGGTAAAGATTTTGTAAAAGATCAAAAGTCAGCACTTATCCTTGGCGATAATATTTTTTACAGTGATGGCCTATCAGCACAGTTAAAGGCAGCGGGAAAGCGTGAGTCAGGTGCCTCTGTTTTTGCTTATCATGTCAAGGATCCCGAACGTTATGGCGTGGTTGATTTTGATGACGTAGGTAAAGCGTTGTCGATTGAAGAAAAACCTGCTCAGCCGAAATCAAATTTTGCGGTGACAGGTCTGTATTTTTATGATGAACGTGTGGTGGATATTGCCGCAAATCTTAAGCCATCGGCGCGCGGTGAGTTGGAAATTACCGATGTCAATAAAGCCTATCTTGAGATGGGTGATTTGCATGTTCAACGCATGGGGCGTGGCACGGCATGGCTTGATACGGGTACCCATGAATCCTTGTTAGAAGCAGCGCAATTTGTTGAAGTGTTGGAAAAGCGGCAAGGGCTTAAAATTGCGTGTATTGAA
>JAUZQL010000196.1 GCA_030950975.1 Mariprofundaceae bacterium
TAGCCACTGCTTGACCAGCTACAGAAGTTTGTGGTGATGCAGCTACTTTCTGACCTTTGACAGAAACTTGTTGAGAATGCGTAGCCACTGTTTGACCTACCACAGAAGTTTGTGGTGCTGCTGCTAATTTCTGATCTTTCACAGGAACTTGAGAATGCGTAGCCACTGCTTGACCAGCTACAGAAGTTTTAGGCTGCGTAGTCACTGTTTGACCAGCTATAGAAGTTTGTGGCTGCGTAAGCACTGCTTGAACAGCATCAGACATTTGTAAGATAGATTCTGTTTTTTTAGATGATACTTGTTTTGCATGTGGTACATAAACAAGCAAAGAAGATTTTGATTCTACAGTTGCCTGAACCCCTACAAGTCCATCATTCACAAGCGGTAACGTTTTAGTTTTCAGATGTTTTGCCGATGTGCCTGCCACTAAAGCACTTTTTGCGGGCAATACATTCGCAAGCTTTTGCTTTGCAGATTCAACAGTCAGTGGTTTTTTGACTGCTAAATGACTTTCCGCATGTGGAGCAAGATGTTTTTGAATGGTCTTCATCACGTTTGCAAACACACCTGTTTTTGCATCAGGTGTTGAAGCAACAGACCCCTTTTTTTGTGGAGTCGATGAAGTCGAGGTGGCTTGAATGAGTGGATTCATCATGCCTTTGGTAAAGCAGATGGTATGCCAGACTATAAAACTATATATTACAGCATGTTACAATAGGTAAAAAAGAACCCTTCGGCAGAATATACCACTTCCAAGTGGCAACTTTTTCCCACGAAGAAAAAAGCCTTACATCAACACTCTTTCAATGCCTCCCTCTTTGACTCGCTTAACAAACGCATCTTCCCAATCATCACCATGCAACTGTTTAGCAAGCTCCACCACAATATAATCAGCTTCAACACCACTTTCGCCTTCCAAACGGCTTAAGCCTTGCAAGCATGATGGACATGATGTGAGTATTTTTTGTGGCTGATTGCCATCGCTCGCTAATTTCTCACTCGTCAATTGCATGGATTCTTCTTTGCGTGAACGTATTTTTCCCGCAATATCAGGATGAGCAACCGCTAAGGTACCTGCTTCACCACAACAATCAGGCGATTCAATGGATGGTTGAGCCAATAAATTTTCAATGACTTTTTCAGATCCATAACGTTTCAAAGGTGTATGGCATGGCTCATGGTACATATACTTCACACCCTCTGCCTGATCCACTTTCACCCCTTGTTCCATCAAATATTCATGAATATCAATTAACGGAGCATCGGGAAACACTTCTTCCAAGTGATAACGTGTTAATTGATCATAACATGTACCACATGAAACAATCACCGCTTCAAAATCAAGATACGACAACGCATTTTTCATACGGTGAAACAATACTCGATTATCATAGGTAATTTTATCACCTTTTTCATGATCGCCTGACGCTGTACTTGGATAACCACAGCATAAATAAGATGGGGGTAGCACCACATTCACACCCAAATCATACAACATCGCTTGTGTTGCTAAGCCGACCTGTGAAAACAGACGCTCTGAACCACAGCCTGGAAAATAAAAGACAGCACGATTCTTAGCACATGAGGGAT
>JAUZQL010000197.1 GCA_030950975.1 Mariprofundaceae bacterium
CAACAAACACAAGCTGAAATTGCTCAGAAATTAGGGCGACCACAAACCTATGTGAGCAAGTATGAATTAGGAGAGCGCCGCTTAGATTTGCTAGAAATACATGACATTTGCCATGCATGCGACACTACACTGGCTGAATTCATACAACGTATCGAACCCCTATTAAAAAAGAACACGGCATACTAAATAGAGCCTGTACATAGTTTTGTGTATCTGCCGCTTTCATAATCTATACGAAGTCGGTCAGCCGATCTTCGAACTCAATCATAAACCTGTTTAATGCCTGCTTCCAGTTTTGGATGGGCATGGTCCATTTTTTTGAGGCATCTTGGATTGCTAAATAGATAACCTTTTTGGCTGCATCATCAGATGGAAATAGCTTGCGTTTTCTGATGACTTTCCGAATCACACTGTTCACAGACTCAATAGCATTGGTGGTATAAATAGCTTTGCGAATATCTTCAGGGTAATCAAATAGCGTATTGAGGTTATGCCAGTTGGCGTGCCAGCTACGACTAATTTGTGGGTATTTAGCGTCCCAACGCTCTGAAAACTTATCCAATGCCAACAGTGCATCATCCTCTGTTACCGAGCCGTATATTTGCTTCAAATCCGTGGTAACTGCCTTGTAATCCTTCCATGGCACGAACTTCATCGAATGGCGTACCATATGCACAATACAAAGCTGCACCTTGGTTTGAGGATAAACAGTTTGAATGGCATCAGGGAAGCCTTTCAGACCGTCTACACAAGCAATCAGAATATCTTTAACGCCACGGTTCTGCAGCTCTGTTAAAACACCCAACCAAAACTTAGCGCCTTCATTTTCAGACAACCACATGCCAAGCAGCTCTTTCTGACCTTCAACATTCACGCCAAGAGCTAGGTAAATCGCTTTATTAATAACCTTCCTATCCTGCCGCACTTTGACCACGATACAGTCCAAATAAACAATAGGGTAAATAGCATCCAGTGGGCGTGATTGCCACTCAACGACCTGTTCCAATACTGCGTTGGTTACTTTGGAAATGAGGCTTGGGGAAACATCTGCATCATAGATTTCCTTAAATGTGCCAACAATTTCACGCGTCGTCATACCCTTGGCATAAAGGCAATGAATCTTATCATCCATCATCGTTAAGCGGGTTTGATGCTTCTTTACCAACTGCGGCTCAAATGAACCTTCACGGTCACGTGGAATAGCCACTTCAAACTGACCGTCTTCAGTGATGATAGTTTTACCAGAATAGCCATTGCGGCTGTTTATAGTCTCAGACTGGTCATGCCTGTCATAACCTAAATGCTCATCAAGCTCCGCATTTAAAGCTGTTTCAACAGTAATCTTTTTCAGCATACGGCTGAAATCACTTAAATCTTTTTCCGTTCTGATTCCTTTCGCCGCTTCGCGGGCTAAGGCTTCTATTTCTTCTCGTTTCATACTTGCTTATCTCCTTGGGGAATAATAAGCAGATACACAAACTAATTTACAGTCTCAAGAATTCATAGTTTTATGCAATGCGATAAGTGATAGCTTCATATCACCTGTCTTCAACACATTTCCGAGTTCATCAGCGCTTTTATGAA
>JAUZQL010000198.1 GCA_030950975.1 Mariprofundaceae bacterium
TTGGCTTGCGCTTGTAAAAGGTGGGGGGCTGTTTAAAGTTCCGAGCTCGTTTAATTCAGTGAGGGAGATTCCTAATGCGAATGGCTGTTCCTGCCGAAACTTCGGCCCATGAAACACGTGTTGCCGCAACACCTGAGACGATTAAAAAATTGATAGCCCTCGGTTGTGAATGTGTGGTGCAGCAGGGCGCAGGTGAAGCTGCTTTGATTGCTGATGAAGCTTATGTTGAAGCGGGTGCTACTTTGGCAAGCTCTTTTCAAGATGTTTGCAACGGCGCAGATTTAATTATAAAAGTAGCTCCTCTCAATCAAGAGGAATTAAACGATGTTACATCAGGCACAACGGTGGCTTCCTTATGTTCACCCTTTAATAACCCCTTATTAGAAGCGTATGCCAAAGCAGGCTTGAATGTACTGTGTTTGGAAATGATTCCGCGTATTTCTCGCGCACAAAGTATGGATGTACTGTCATCTCAAGCCAATATTGCAGGCTATAAAGCTATTTTATTGGCATTGGAGCATTATAAACGTTTCATGCCGATGTTGATGACTGCCGCAGGCACCGTGCAACCTGCCAGAGTTTTGGTGATGGGAGCTGGCGTTGCTGGTCTACAAGCGATTGCCACAGCCCGACGTTTGGGTGCAACGGTTGAAGCGTTTGATGTACGAGCTGCTACCAAAGAACAAGTGGAAAGTTTAGGTGCCAAATTTGTTGAAGTCCCTGTTGATGATGTTGATGGTGAAGATGCGGGTGGTTATGCCAAAGAAATGTCCGATGAATACAAACAAAAACAAGCAGAATTGATTGCGAAACATGCGATGAAGTCTGATATTATTATTACAACGGCATTGATTCCAGGTCGTCCTGCACCCGTGTTGGTTACGGAAGAAACTGTCAGTAACATGAAAGCAGGCAGTGTGATTGTCGATATGGCAGCCGAAGCAGGTGGCAATTGCCCCTTAACTGAAAAAGATGCGGTGTGGATTTATAAAGGCGTGACCTTAATTGGTATCAGCAATATACCTGCTTTGATGTCAAGCGATGCCAGCCAATTGTTTGCCCGTAACGTGTTGAATTTCATATCACCGATGCTGTCATCTGAATCTGATGCTTTAAACCTCAATATGGAAGATGAAGTCATTGCAGAATCATTACTTTGTCAAAATGGTGAGTTTTTAAAACCTCAATTATTGGAAAATAAGGAGTAAGATATGTGTGCATCAGTACCTTGTGACATGGCTGGACAAGCAGCGGCTCATGTGAGTCAAACACCTGATCCATTTATGATGTCTTTTTCTGTTTTTATATTGGCTATCTTTGTGGGTTATCATGTGGTTTGGAATGTTACGCCAGCCTTACACACGCCCTTGATGAGTGTCACCAATGCCATTTCAAGTATTGTGATTGTGGGAGCTATTATTGCCAGCGGCCCCATTGAAATGAACTTAGCAAGCGTGTTGGGCTTAATCGCTGTGGGTTTGGCATCAGTCAATATTTTTGGTGGTTTTATGGTCACACAACGTATGCTCGCCATGTTTAAAAAACGTTCGTAATTCGTTAAAGGTAAAGGGGACATTATGTTATCGGCAAATATGGTCGCATTGGCGTACTTGGTTGCATCCGTGCTAATTATTTTAGCATTAAAAGGTTTATCATCACCTGAATCTTCTCGACGAGGCAATACTTTCGGCATGGTGGGCTTAGTGATTGCGGTGCTCGTTACCTTGCAACTTTCATCGGTACAAAATTATACATGGATTTTTATAGCCATTGCTGTGGGTGCTTTGATTGGTGGATTAGCAGCGCGTAAAATACCCATGACCCATATGCCGCAAACTGTGGCATTTATGCATTCGTTGGTGGGTTTAGCCGCTGTGTTGATTGCTGTTTCAGCCTTTGCCAATCCAGTGGGTTATGGCATTACCGATGTTTTCGGGCAAATGCATGTATCCAGTCGTATTGAATTGTTTTTGGGTGCATTTATTGGAGCCATTACCTTTACAGCTTCTTTGGTTGCCTTTGGTAAATTGCACGGTTTTTTATCGGGTCGACCTGTAACATTTTCAGGTCAACACATAGTCAATCTTATATTGGGTACCTTGATGATTGCTGCTGGTGTGATGTTTTGTATTGATCTGACATGGACACCCTTTTTAGTCATGTTATTTATTGCCATGTTATTGGGAATCTTGCTGATTATTCCCATTGGCGGTGCAGATATGCCAGTCATTGTATCGATGTTAAATTCTTATTCAGGTTGGGCTGCGGCAGGTATTGGTTTTACCTTGGGTAACAATATGTTGATTGTGGCAGGTGCTTTGGTGGGTTCATCGGGTGCTATTTTGTCATACATCATGTGCAAGGCGATGAATCGCTCGCTTTTTCATGTGCTCTTGGGTGGTTTTGGCAATCATGCACCTGTGGCAACGGGTGGTGCAGCTTTAGAGGCTCGACCCTTCAAATCAGGTTCGGCTGAAGATGCTGCATTTTTACTTAAAAACGCACGCAGTGTCGTGATTGTACCCGGTTATGGTTTGGCTGTAGCACGAGCGCAACATGCCTTGAAAGAAGTGGTAGATAAATTGTTGGAACAAGATATACAAGTGAAATTTGCCATTCATCCTGTGGCAGGTCGTATGCCGGGGCACATGAATGTCTTGTTAGCAGAAGCTGATGTACCCTATGATATTGTGTATGAAATGGATGAAATCAACCCTGAATTTGCAGATACTGATGTTGTATTGGTCATCGGTGCCAATGATGTGACCAACCCTGCCGCTAAAACAGATCCTACAAGCCCTATTTATGGTATGCCTGTTTTAGATGTGAGTAAAGCTGCCCATGTACTGGTTATTAAACGTTCATTATCAGTAGGTTATGCAGGTCTTGATAATGATTTATTTTATATGGATAAAACAATGATGATTTTTGATGATGCGAAGAAAGCATGTGAATCACTGATTCATGTCTTGGATTGATTGAGCTTATCTGTTATTTTAAGCAAAGGAGCTGAACTTTTAAAGTATGTTTGAATTTGAAAAAATAAAACGCCTTCCCCCTTATGTTTTTGCTGAAGTCAATAAGCTAAAAATGGAATTGCGTCATGCAAATAAAGACATTATTGATTTTGGTATGGGCAATCCAGATCAGCCAACACCGCAGCATATTGTCGATAAGTTATGTGAAGCAGCCCAAGATGGTCGCAATCATCGCTATTCTGTTTCTCGTGGTATTGATGGTGTACGCAAAGCAGTATGTGCTTGGTACAAACGTAAATTTGATGTTGATTTAGATCCAGACACTGAAGCTATTTTAACCATTGGTTCAAAAGAAGGCTTGGCTAATGTGGCTGTAGCCACAACTTCCCCCGGTGATTTAATTTTGTCACCCAACCCTGCTTATCCGATTCATCCTTATGGTTTTATGATTGCTGGCGCAGATATTCGCCACGTGCCGATGGGCCCTGACCGTGATTACTTTGGTGATATTGAAAAGGCAGTGAAAGATTCTTGGCCACGACCAAAAATTATTATTGTGAATTTTCCCTCCAATCCGACTGCACAAGTGGTTGAGTTGGATTTTTATGTCAAATTGGTTAATTTTGCTCGAGAAAACAAACTCATTATTATTTCAGATATTGCTTATGCTGAAATCACCTTTGATGATTATCAATGTCCATCGATTATGCAGGTTCCCGGGGCAAAAGAAGTTGCGGTTGAATTTTATTCACTATCAAAGAGCTATAATATGCCAGGGTGGCGTATTGGCTTTATGGTGGGCAATTCAGAAATTGTCGCTGCCTTAGCTAAAATTAAATCCTATTTGGATTATGGCATGTTTCAGCCCTTACAAATTGCAGCATGTGCAGCCCTTAATGGTCCTCAAGATTGTGTGGGTGAGATTCGTGCCATGTATCAATTGCGCCGTGATGTATTGATTGAAGGTCTACACAATATGGGTTGGATGGCGGAAAAGCCGAAGGCTTCCATGTTTGTGTGGGCTGAAATTCCTGATGAGTTTAAAGCGATGGGTTCGATGGCGTTTTCAAAGAAACTTCTCGTTGAGGCGGGTGTGGCAGTGGCTCCCGGTATTGGTTTTGGTGAATATGGTGATGATCATGTGCGCATTGCCTTGATTGAAAATGAACACCGTACACGGCAAGCCTTGCGTGGTATCCGTCAATTTCTAAATGCAGGTTCAGGACATTAAGATTCACCACAGAGACACAAAGACACAATATTTTATAGGTGTGTTTTTGCTCTTTCGTGGCATCTGGAGATAAAAATGAATGAAATTCGAGTAGGTATTTTAGGGCTAGGCACCATTGGTTTGGGTGCAGCACGCATCTTGATTGAACAGCAAACATTGATGGCACGCCGTTTGGGCAAAACCTTGCGTTTGGTTACTGCTGCGGATCGCAACATCAATCGTGATTTTGCTTTGGATTTGTCATCTGTGCGTTTAACCGATGATGCGAATGATGTGGTGACTGCCGATGATGTGGACTTGGTGATTGAGTTGATTGGTGGTTATGAACCCGCTCGAACATTTGTAGCAACGGCACTTGAACATGGTAAACATGTCGTAACAGCCAATAAAGCGTTGATTGCCAAACATGGTGAAGAATTGTTCCCATTGGCGGAAAAACATGGGGTGGTGATTGCTTTTGAAGCCGCTGTGGGCGGTGGTATTCCTTGCTTGAAAGCCTTGCGTGAAGGTTTAGCGGCCAATGCTGTTGAATCCGTGTATGGTATTCTCAATGGCACATGCAACTTTATTTTAACCAAGATGGAAAATGAAGGCGCAGATTATGCCGATGTCTTAAAAGAAGCCCAAGCTTTGGGGTATGCTGAAGCTGATCCAAGCTTTGATGTGGAAGGCATCGATACAGCACATAAATTATCTATTTTGGCATCGATGGCATTTGGTTCAAAAATTAACTTTGATGACGTATTTACCGAAGGTATCAGTAAAATTAGCGCAGCCGATATTAGTGCCGTGTCGGAACTTGGTTACCGCATTAAATTATTAGGTATTACCAAACCACATACCATAGATGGTGAGAAAAAGGTTGAAATGCGCGTACACCCAACCTTAGTACCTTTATCGGCACAATTGGCACAAGTTTCTGATTCATATAATGCAGTGATGATATCGGGTGATTTTGTAGAACATACCGTTTATACAGGTCGTGGGGCAGGTGAACGTCCGACAGCTTCAGCGGTCATTGCCGATGTCATGGATATTGCACGGATTGCCGATGGTGGGGTGAAATATTTAGCACCGCCAATGGCTTATGTAAGCTCTGAACGTCAAGATTTGAAAACGTTGCCCATGTCGGATGTTCAAAGTGAATATTATTTGCGTTTTATGGTGAAAGATGAGTCTGGTGTGATTGCTGCCATTAGTGCGGTTTTAGCAGATCATCAAATCAGTTTGGAAGCCGTATTGCAAAAAGAGCGGCATGCAACCCATGCAGTGGCTGTGATTATGTTGACCCACGGTACGACAGAAGGAAATTTACAAGCAGCAATGAGTCGTATTATCACATTGCCAAGCGTTCAAGAAGATGTATTGATTCTACGTAAAGAATCATTTGGAGTTTAAGATGTCACGTTATAAAGGAATTATTAACCGATATAGATCTTTTTTGCCCATCGCTAAAGATGATGCGATTATTACATTGTATGAAGGCAATACGCCGTTACATGAATCACATAATTTACGCAATGCGATCAATCCAGAATTGAATATTTTCTTGAAATTTGAGGGTTTAAACCCAACGGGTTCATTTAAAGATCGTGGTATGACGATGGCTGTAACACAAGCCTATAATGCAGGTTCTCGAAAAATAATTTGTGCCTCTACAGGTAACACTTCCGCTTCAGCCGCTGCTTATGCTGCTAACTGTGGCATGGAAGCTTATGTATTGATTCCTGATGGTAAGATTGCTTTGGGTAAAATGTCTCAAGGTATGCGTTATGGCGCAAAAGTAATTCAAATTCGCGGCAATTTTGATGAAGCCTTGCAAATTGTGCGTGATATTTCTGCCGATGGTTCCATTTCATTGGTCAATTCAGTCAATCCTTTTCGTATTCAAGGACAAAAAACTGGGGCTTTTGAAATTGTCGATGAATTAGGATTTGCACCTGATTTTCATGCCTTGCCAGTGGGTAATGCGGGAAATATCACCGCTTATTGGTTGGGTTATAATGAATACCATCAAAAAGGTCTGTCTAAGAGTTTGCCTAAAATGTTGGGATTTCAAGCCGCAGGTTCAGCACCGATTGTAAATGGCGCACCCGTTGAAAACCCTGAAACCATTGCGACAGCGATTCGTATTGGTAAACCTGCGTCATGGAAACAAGCCGAAGCTGCGCGTGATGAATCAGGTGGGCGTATTGATGCCGTCACGGATAACGAAATCTTGCAAGCTTATGATATGTTGGCATCGATGGAAGGTGTATTTTGTGAACCTGCATCAGCGGCATCCGTTGCAGGCATCATCAAACTCAATAAAGCTGGATATTTCAAACCGGGTGATAAAATTGTCTGTACATTGACAGGGAATGGTCTGAAAGATCCTGATACAGCTATGATGGGCATCCCAACCCCAGTAACGATTGATGCCACACAAGATGCTGTTCGCCGTATTATGGAGTCGTAAAACTTCGGTGAAAAACGCTTTATTGCTTGTGACACATGGACTTATTGACCATCAGGATGGATTAACACTCCATCCTGATTTATTTTTATGGGAACAAACCTTATTAAAGCGTAAACGACGTTGGTTTGCTTCTCGTCCACATAATCCTTTATCTTTATATGCAGCACTGGTGGGTACACAGCCAGCGCACTTGTTGGCATCCAAATTAACGTTATCTGCATCGGTGAAACAATATTGGATTGCTTCACCTTACCATGCTCAATTAACACGGGATGCTATTCGTGTGATGCCAGAAGAAATATTACCTTGGTGTGAAGATGATGCCGCTTGGATGTGTGAATTATTAAACCCTTTATTATCTGAAGAAGGCATGAAGCTTGAACATGTGGGTGCATCTTTATTGCTGACATGTGAACAAGCTTTGCATGCGAATCCCTTAAGTTTTGCTGACATTACGGGAAATTTCTTACCCAATAAACATCCTGCTGGTGAAGATGCGGGTCATCTCATGCGATTGATGTCAGAAATACAAATGACCTTAAATCAATCACCTGCGCAGCACCGTCGTATCCGTGGAGATATGGATGTGCATGGGCTTTGGTTTTGGGGAGCGTGTAAAACAGAACAAGACATTGCTTTGAAGCCCATCAATATAGCCAGTAAGAATCCATTTTTACAAGCTCTAATTGAGCCTAAAGATGCAAAAATTATTATCACCGAACCTGAAAATCTGAGTCATCTTGTTCGCCAAGGCAGTGATTTACCCAAGAAGGTTTTTTTATTGGGTGAAAAGGTGATGGTCTGCTTAAATCAAACATGGTTATTTCATCCTCGTCAACAGCATTGGCAGACAAAAAATATACGCAGCGAAAAAGAAGGTCTTGCGTTTATTCACCCATCAAATCATTGAATGTTTACGGCATTATAGTTGCTTTACCTGAACTCAAGTCATAAGTGATTGAATCTCATTATAGTTTGGAGGGAATATGCAACAGATTTATATTGGTCGTCAGGCAGTTTTTGATAGAAATTATCAGGTCACATCGTATGAACTGCTATTTCGTAATGCAGAAGGGACAATGGATGCTGAAGATGATTATATGACATCAAAGATGTTGGTCGCAGCGTTGATGGATATTGGTTTAGATAAAATTTCTGGAAATAAAAGGGTACATATCAATGCTTCGGAAAGTTTTTTAGACAGTGGTATTATTGAATCATTACCTGCCGATCAAGTCGGTATTGAAATTTTAGAGCATGTTCCAGTGACTGATAAAGTGATTGAAACTTGCCGTGAATTAAAAGAGAAAGGCTACCAAATCATGTTGGATGATGTGGTTTATGCACCTCACTTGGATCCTCTGATTGAAATTGCGGATGTGGTAAAAATTGATTTACCTTATGCGAAAGATTTAACTGCACAAGTGCGTGCGTTGCGTCGCTTTAAAGTGAAACTTTTAGCTGAAAAAGTAGAAACGTATGAAGATTATGAACGGTGTAAAGATTTAGGTTTTGATTATTTCCAAGGTTATTTCTTTTGTAAACCTGAAATTGTTAAAGGGCAAACCATGCCTGAATCAAAAATATCTATATTGCGTGCCTTGCAAAAAGTGATGACTGCAACCGTCGTCAATGATATTCAAGATGTGGTGAAACAAGATGTTAGTCTTTCTTACCGCTTGTTAAAATACATTAATTCTGCGGCATTTGGTATGCGTCGAGAAATTGAATCCATTGAACAAGCTTTGGTATTACTTGGGCTCAATAATGCGCGTCGTTGGTTGGCATTGTTATCTTTATCAGCATTGGGCGATGGCAAGCCTTTAGAATTGATACGAACAGCATTATACCGTGGTTATTTATTGGAAAGTATTGCTAAACACTTGCAAGAAACTGAAACAGGTGATGATTTT
>JAUZQL010000199.1 GCA_030950975.1 Mariprofundaceae bacterium
CTGTTTTTTTGTCATTAAGAGATAATGCACGATTGCGAGCAGTTAGTCATTCAATATATCTGTTTATAACGGTTTCTGTTGGTAGTAATCCCAACGTTTTAAAGTCATTTGGCAGCATAAAAGAACCGATTGTATAATACAGCCTGCCCTATCGGCATATGCCATCGTTGCCATGTCCATGAATAAATTCAACTATATCAGTGGTTTATTTGACCAACAGAATCCGTTATAAACAGACTTTTTAATTCAGTGAAGACAACCAGCGTTCCGTATCCAATGCAGCTTTGCAACCTTCACCAGCACTGGTAATGGCTTGACGATAAACAGGATCTGCAACATCACCCGCTGCAAACACACCATCCACAGAAGTTTGAGTCGTTTTACCCTTTGTGATTAAATAACCTGCTGCATCCATATCCAATTGGTCTTTTGCAAAACCTGTATTAGGCGTATGTCCAATCGCAATAAAAACACCGTGAACCGCAACATCCTCAGTTGAATCATCCACCGTTGATTTCAAACGCATACCTGTCACACCTGAATCATCACCCAACACTTCATCAAGTGTACTGTTCCATTTCACTTCAATATTGGCAGTCGATAATAATTTATCTTGCATGACTTTTTCTGCACGCAAAGCATCACGGCGATGCACTAAGGTTACTTTGGAACAAATATTGGAAAGATAAATGGCTTCTTCCACGGCGGTATCACCACCACCAATCACTGCAACTTCTTGATTACGATAGAAAAAACCATCACACGTGGCACAGGCAGAAACCCCACGGCCTGCAAAGGCTTCTTCACTGGGTAATCCTAAATAACGAGCCGATGCACCTGTGGCAATAATTAAAGCATCACATGTGTATTCACCTTCATCGCCTTTTAAGCGAAAAGGACGCTCAGATAAGTCTGCATCATTGATATGATCCCAAATCATTTGAGTACCAAAACGTTCTGCTTGTGCCTTAAAATCTTCCATCATTTCAGGGCCTTGAATACCATCTTTATAACCAGGGTAGTTATCAACATCCGTAGTCGTCGTTAACTGACCACCCGGTTGAATACCTTGAATAATGACAGGTTTTAAATTGGCACGTGCTGCATAAATTGCAGCGGTATAACCTGAAGGTCCTGAACCTAAAATAATCAAATGATGGTGTTGTACATCGCTCATAAAAACGCCCCTTGGTATGCTCAAAATAAAACGGCATAAAAAAATGTTGTGGCAAGATAGTCGGGCTTAGCTTGCTTTTCAATTTAGAAAAAAATACTAATCCTCATCATTACTCAAAACTTTTTCATCAGATGCCCAAAATAAATAAGACATGCCTAAGAAAACAGATAAATAATGCGGTGTTTTGACCAAAGGGCTTTGAGAAAGCTTACTCACGTTCATATTACGGTAACGCATGGCAGCAAACATGGACAATGATGGCGAATAAACATAATGAATGGCGCTTTGTAAAAATATCGAGTGAAGCCCACTACCAGCTTGATAACGAGGTCGTGTCGATGTGGCATATTTTTGGGTCACGGTATAATAACGATCATTGAAAGCTTGCGAGGTAAATGTGCTACCGATACCAACGCCAACACGACTGGAACGTGATAGCTTCGCATTCCATAAAAATTGAGGTTCTAGCAAGTAACCAGCATAATGTAGGGATGTATCGACATTCCAACGCAAAGGTAAACAAAATTTAAGACCTTGATCGCTTGTTTCTTTGATTTGCCAATTCAACCGAGGTCCTAGTTGAAAGGTAAACGGTAGGCTTGGCATACCTTGACGAGCTTTATTGTTGCCAGAAACAGATAAACCAGCACCAAATGATGCATCAAGACTTAAATTATCAATATCAAAAATTTTAGTGCGAATACCATTGCGATTGACCTGTAAGCGCTCACTTCGATAGACAAAATAAGGAAGCGGTAATACCAGTTGTTGCCGCTCATTGCTCCCCATATATTGAGGTATGGAAGCCAAGCCCAGCGCCATACCTAGCTCCCATTTGGGTTTGATTTCATCAGCCCAAGTAAGTGAAGTGAAGCATGGTAGTGTAAGCATAAAGCTTAGAGATAGAATGCGAATCATGTTCGCACTATGATGAACATATATGTGAACTCAAGAGGATAAGGTATGAATTTTTTTAAGGTTTTTTTGATATTAGGACTGTTATTGACTGGATGTTCAGAGCATCAAACATTGCCTCATGTTACAGATGCCTCGTATTATCAAGATGTCTTGCTTTCATTTTCTACGGATCCAGAAGACCCACTATTGATACATTTAAAAAAAATAGCTGAAACAAAGCCTGTGCTGCGTATAGGACTTAATATACAAACGCCACCTTTTGTAATGGCAGATAAAGATGGCATTGAGCATGGTTTTAGTATCGATTACCTGCGACGTATCACCGAATTAACAGGGCAAAGCGTGAAATGGATTCCCTATCATCAATTATCGGGCTTATTGAACGATTTAAAACAAGGGAAAATTGATGTTGCGGCAGGTGGCATTACAGATACAGAAAGCAGGCGGCATAACGGCATGATTTTTGTACCTGAATTGCGACAAGATGAATTAGCCATTTTAACTGGTTTCGCTAAAAATACAGAAATATCCAGCGACCTGTATGGGTTAATCATCCTATTTCTATGCTCATTGTCCATTTATACCACATTGAATTATTGTAAATTGAAAGGTAGCACGATGTCGCGAATGGATCGCTTTGCTACAGCATTTCATGAGACTGTAGCAGTTCATTATAGTCGAGATGCAAAAATTCCTTTACTCACTGCAAAAGATAAAATTCTAGATGCCATTCAATTGGTCAAAGGTCCAGCCTTTCTTTCATTGATTATCACTTTTGCTGTGGTGGACTATTTGAATGCTGATTATGACATAAAAACGCTATCTGATTTACAAAACAAGGTTGTTTCAACCAAAGCAGGTACCAACACATTACAATTTTTACAACAAAAGCCGATACAAGCCAGTAAATTACATGATGCTGTCATGTTGTTCTTACAGGGTGATGCTGATGCAGTCGTCCATGATGCATCGATGTTGCATCATTATGAACATATGTCGCCGCAAAACTTTCGTATGATTCGTACTGGAAAAAATAGATCTCATACAGGTTTCGTATTTCATGATCCACAGCTTGCACTTGCGTTTCAACAAGCTGTCAATCGCATGTTTGAAACAGGCGAGTATGATATGTTGTTATATGGCTATGATTTGAAGTAAGGGATGCGGAAACAAATAATGTTGGCAAGCTTCTAGCTTAATCTTAGCCGAAAAATATAATTACCATATAAAATACTGATATATAATATATATTTTATTATAAGTTAAGACATCTCATCAAGCATGGATGCCAGACACAAAAGAGGCGAGTCCTAAGACTCGCCTTTTTTACCTTTATCTTTTAATCACATCACTATCGTGAAGGAATACAAAGCTCATCTTTTGGCGGTGTTGGTGTTAAATGCCAAATGTCTCGATTATAATCTTCCATCGTACGATCCGTAGAAAACTTACCACTTCGTGCCGTATTCAAAATACTCATACGCTGCCAACGTTCTTTATCTTGATAGGCTTCAGAAGCTTTTTGTTGTGCATCAATATATGAGCGGAAATCCGCAGCAACAAACCAAGGATCATCATTGCTACGAATGGAGCCTGTAATACATGCAAACAACCCCGGTTCAAACTGACTGAAATGCCCACATTCAATTAAATCCATGACATTTTTGAAATCTTCATCCGCCGCAATAATATCATTGGGACAATAACTTGGACGAGCAGCTTCCACTTCTTCTGTGGTTAAACCAAACAAAAAGAAGTTTTCATCGCCGACTTCTTCACGAATTTCAATGTTCGCACCATCCAATGTACCAATGGTCATCGCACCGTTCATCATGAACTTCATATTGCCCGTTCCAGATGCTTCTTTACCTGCGGTTGAAATCTGTTCCGACAAATCAGCCGCTGGTGCAATGATTTCCATCGCCGATACACGATAATTCGGGAAGAAAACAACTTTTAACTTGTCCCCAACATCAGGATCATTATTGATCACTTCAGCCACGTTATTAATTAACTTGATGATTTGCTTCGCCATATAATAACCCGGTGCAGCTTTACCACCAATCAACACACAACGGTTCGTCCAGTTGGCTGTATCGCCACGTTTGATACGGTTATACAAATGAATGACATGTAAAATATTCAATTGTTGACGTTTGTATTCATGAATCCGTTTCACTTGAATATCAAACAAGGAATCAGGGTTAAAGGTAACACCGCAAACTTCTTTCACACTTTTAGCTAAACGTTCTTTATTTTGACGTTTACACGCTGACCATTCTTGACGAAATGATGCATCATCCACCAATACTTCAAGTTGTTTCAACTCACTTAATTGAGTAATCCATTGATCACCAATTTCACGTGTAATCAAGGCACTTAATGGTTTATTGCACCATGCCATCCAGCGACGTTGCGTCACACCATTGGTTTTATTATTGAATTTTTCAGGCCAAAGCTCATAGAAATCTTTAAACAAGCCTTCAACCAATAAGTCAGAATGCAATTGTGCCACACCATTGATAGAGAAGCTTCCAACAATCGCCAAATACGCCATGCGTACTTGTTGCACATCACCTTCTTCAATAATGGACATACGGCGTTGACGTTCAACATCACCAGGGAATTTTTGCGCAAGATGAGCCAAGAAACGTGCATTGATTTCATAAATAATATCCAAGACACGAGGAAGCAAACGACTAAATAATGAAACAGACCAACGTTCCAAAGCTTCTGGCAACAAGGTATGATTCGTGTAAGCCATTGTTTTGCTCACAATCGCCCAAGCTTCATCCCAAGGCAAACGATAATCATCCATCAAAATACGCATCAATTCTGCAACCGATACTGTGGGATGCGTATCATTCAGTTGAAAGACGTTTTTATTGGCGAAATCACTAAAGTCTTCACCATGAACATTCACCCACTGACGCAAAACATCTTTGATACTCGCAGAGGCTAAAAAGTATTGTTGGCGCAAACGTAATTCTTTACCATTTTCACTGGAATCATTGGGGTATAAAACCATCGAAATATGTTCAGCTTCATTTTTAGACGCGACAGAACCAGCATAATCACCCGCATTAAATTCGCCCAAATCAAATTCATCAGTTGCGGCTGATTTCCATAGACGCAAGGTATTCACCGTGCCGTTTTTAAAACCGGGAATAGGGGTATCAAAAGGAATGGCTAACACATCATTGCAATCAACCCAACGCACACGAAGGTCGCCTTGATCATCATGATAATATTCAGAGCGACCCCCAAAATGAATGCGCTGGATATATTCAGAACGCTCAATTTCCCAAACATTGCCACCACGCAACCAATGATCTGGCTCTTCCATTTGATAACCGTTTTCAATCAATTGACGAAACATGCCATATTCATAACGAATACCATAACCCGTTACAGGCAATTGTAAGGTAGCACAACTATCCACAAAACAAGCCGCCAAACGACCCAAACCGCCATTGCCCAAACCTGCATCACGTTCTTCTTCAATCATTTCTTCAAAATCAAGCCCTAAATCATGCAAGGCTTGAACAACTTCCTCATCCAAACCCAAGTTTAAGACAGCATTGCCCAAGGCACGCCCCATCAAAAATTCCAATGATAAGTAATAAGCGCGTTTACCATCTGTTTCTTCATAAGCATCTTTGGTGTTTTTCCAACATTCCATCAAACGATCACGAATCGCGAACGATAGAGCCTGATATTTATAATTTTTAACATGACTTGCAGTATGTTGACCGAGTGTACGAAGGTAATGACGCTGAATACCCTGTACTAAATCCGCACTCGTTTTTCCCACACATGGAACATCTGTAATTCTACGCATTCTTGCTTCTTGCTCAGTCATAATGACAACACCTTGAGGTATAAATTTCACGTATCAATCAACGTGTCAAAACAAAAGCACCCTGCCGTAGTCGAAACTACATTGGCAAGGTGCTTTTCAAGCTATCTTCAAACTAAAAATTAAAATTCAGCTGCTAATTTCAATGTGTACAATTTTTTACTACCCACAGTCGCATATTCACCCGTTAAATTTAAGAATGGGAAAATAGATACTTTTGCACCCACAGCCATGGTAGTTGATGTTTTTTTGTATTCTTTCAATCCAGCTGTTGCAGCAACACCTTGCGGGGTTGATGTCGATTGAACCTGACCCATTTCAATATAAGGTTTAAAAATCGGTAAATCAGCGCCTAACATTGCGGCATAACCAGTATCTTTGACAGCAAGCTCAGTCACACCTGAAAGTTTACTTTGGTAAGCACGCACATTAAATTCAACCATCGGCATTGGAATCATCTCACCAAAAGCCATACGACTTTCATAGCCTGTAATTTTGATATTCGATGATGGCACCGCTGTATACATATAGCTGAAGTCTAAGCCAAAGGGGATACCTGCAGAAATACGCAATTTAGGAATCACCATCGCTGACTGTGTTCCATTACGAAGCGCAGACCAAGCTGTGCTATTGACTTGTAAAGAAGTGGCTTCCACACCAATTTGAAAGCCTACAGGAATGATGCCTGCTGAATGCGGTTCAGCAGAATTGCTAGGATTCATCCAAATAGCTGCGGCCAAATCATCGGATATATTTTGGAAATTGCTTTGTCCTACAGCTTGCAAGCCTTGAATAGTAAAGGCTGCTGCGGACGCTTGTGTTCCAGCCAATACCATTGATCCTGCCAATAAAATACCATGAATTTTTTTCATTGATTGCACTCCTATTTTTTTAAGATTGACGGCGAGTTTAGGTTACATGATGCCATTGGCAAACTAAACTTGCCATTTAGCTTGCTTGTTTCCATGCCTTACGAACTTGAAGTATGCGTGCCAATAAGGATGGAACAGGACGTAACGCATGACTGCGCACATCATGTTCCCATGTCAAAAGTGTTTGAACGGCATCATATATCTTTTCAATCATGACATAATCACCTGACCATTTCTGCATTGCCTGCTGTAAAGGCTCTACCAATATCGACACGATTAATTCACTGGGAACAGTCTTAATATACTTTTGAAGCCATGCTTCAATATCACCCAAATCCGCATGTTGAATCGATTGTGTCAATACTTGCCATTGTAAACATGCGGCAACGATAGTTTCATCGTGAAGTGCTTGAACCCGTCCGGGGCAAGCTTTTGCCAATGTTTCTGCCAATGTTAAAGCTTGTTCGGGCAATGCCATCGATTGTAAAACCTGATGAACATCATCCTTTTCAAGCGGGCTGCAATGTTCCAATAAACAACGAGAGCGTATGGTTTCAGGAAGCCCACTAATATCATGACAAACCATCAATAACAGCGTATCTGACGAGGGTTCTTCTAAACCTTTTAACACCGCATTTGCAGCCGCTAAATTCATATGGTTGGCATCATCTAAAATAAGTACACGCCGTTTACTTTGCATGCCTGTTAAGCTTAAAAAATCGAGTGCGTGGCGTATTTGTTCGACACGAATATCTCGCCGATACTGTTTTTTCTTTTCATCCCACGTTAAACCGACCTGTTCTAAATCAGGATGCGTACCTGCTTTGACCATTTGACAGGCATGACATTGCTGACATGGCAAGCCACTTTGTGTTAATGATTCACATAAATAGGTTTGTGCCAACTGCTTTGCCAGCATGGCTTTGCCGATGCCTTTCATGCCATAGAACATCCAAGCATGCGGCAATTTTTGTTGTTGCAGTCGTTCCGTAAAGCGTTGCTGAATCGCTTCATGCCCCAATAATTTTTGAGTCAACATCGAATCTTTTTTTGAATGATTTGCTGAATCTGTTGTTGAATCGTCTCAATGGAAGCCGAAGCATCCAAACGAATGATACGTTCTTGATTCACTTGGTAGATATGTCCAAAGGCTTGGTGAACACGTTGATGAAAAGCCATCACTTCATCATCTAAGCGATTGGCTTGTTCACCTGCCTGTTGACGTTTTTCTAAGCGTAACATGGCTATTTCAATACTCACATCGAACCAAAATGTTTGATGTGGCACACACCCAGCTTCTGCAAATGCCAGCATCGCAGTTAAATCTAATTTTTCATCTAAACCTCGGGCTGCCAACTGATATGCCAAGGTTGAATCCGAATAGCGATCACATAAGACCCACACGCCCGCTTGCAATGCAGGTTGAATCACTTCTTTCACATGTTGCGCACGATCTGCCAAAAACATCAAGAGTTCACATTCAGGTATGGGCGTAAACTCCCCTGATAACAACATGCGGCGAATTTCTACACCCAGTGGCGTACCCCCTGGTTGTTTTGTCTGCAAGACTTGCTTGCCTTGATGGCGTAACCATGCGGTTGTCAGTTGAAGTTGTGTGCTCTTACCACATCCATCCGCACCTTCAAAGGTGATCAATTGATTCAAACGATTGCCCCTATATTTTAGTCATATATAGTCATTCAAGCATGAAAGTATCGTCATTCCATGCTTAGGAAGTGTGGCTTTAGCCACGCCCTGATACTTCAGTCAGCGCGGCTAAAGCCGCACCCTGATACTTCATTCAGCGCGGCTAAAGCCGCACCCCCAGAGTCATGAACACACAGC
>JAUZQL010000002.1 GCA_030950975.1 Mariprofundaceae bacterium
TTGTCACCAACGGCATGACCAAGTTCATCATTGACCTGTTTAAAGCCATCTACATCACAATAAATACACGCCACACAAACATCTTTACCAAACCATTTGGACACATGTTGATGGCTATGTGGTTGAAAAAACCGTCGATTATGAATGCCTGTTAAACTATCCGTCACCGAAAGCACAGCCAAACGCTCACGCGTTACCGCATTTTCAAGCGTCAAACTAATCACTTGTGCCAAATGCTGTAAAAAATCTGTGCTTTGTTTGGGTTGAAAACGAGTAATACTGTGAGAAGCCAAACCTAACACGCCAAAAGCTTGTTGCCCCTGCCCAAGTAACAACAATGCCATCGATGCCAAGCCTTCATCTTCCAATTGAAGCCAAGGAAAATCACTGACACTACGCAAGCGCAACAACCATACTTTTTTATCAGCCAAACCCATGCTGATAATTTCGCCTTGCTCACGCCAAACCACATCACGGTCTGAAATACCTGATAACTGACATGCCCCCATAAAACTAGAGCGGTCAAACCACAAGCGCACCATATCAAGTGAAAATTGCTCTCTTAGTTCTCGCAGCAAGGTAAAACACAAAGCCTCGACATCGACCGACATCAATACCTTTGCCTCTAATTCAAACAGTTTCGAAAATAAGGCTTCATTTTCATTCAGCCGTTCCAACATCATGCCCATATGAGCTTTTAAGGCATCATTTTCTTGTTCTAGTTTTTTTGCACGATGGGCTGTTAAGTCTGGGATGGCATGGTCTGACTTTGAATGAACCATGTTTATAAGGTTTCCTCAATCAAAATTTTCCAATCAGCATGTGGTTTTTTACGCACCCAATACATGCGTTTATGTGTAACATCTTGATAATTATCAGATTGATAGCGTTGTTCAAAATCAGTCACCACCACATCGCCTTCAGGCCAAACATTGGGATCATGAATCATCGTTAAATGCGAAATAGCAACATCTACAAAGGATTTAGAAGCATTGACACGTCGTTTGTGCATTTTCCACAAAGCCAAATTCCAATGACCTGAATGAAAGTTTTGATCGTAATGCTTCAAATATGCTTCCGTATCCAACGATACCCAATCTTTTTTCCAAGCCTCCATACTTTGACGAAACGATTGCAAAAGTGCGGATGCTTGATGTTTCTCGTTAAATTGAAAGCCTTGTCCAACCACCACCCAGCTATGTCCCAATTTCACATATTTTGATACATGAAGAAGTCGAGAATTGGGCAAAGCAAAACAGCCCTTGGTATCACGAGGAGGTCGTCGCCCGACACCTTCAGCATAACCATGCATCCAAATGCCTGAACCATTTTTATGATGCATGACATCCAAGAAATTAGGGTAATCAATAGGATATGCTACTGGACCATAATGCAATTCAAGATTTTTTCCCTGCAAGCGTTTTGAAAACCGATAAATACCATTGGGCGTTCGGGCATCACCTTCAGCATGTTTATCCCCAGCCATCGCACCAGTCACAACATATTCATCTGCAACACGCACCAAATCACCCGCATCATTGCGTGCATAGACAAACAAACGTGAACGCAATTTATCCACAAGAAACACACTATAAATAGTGGGGTCAACCCATAATAAATCGACAGGAAATCCTGCAACACCATCCAGCTTGTCCACAAGCAATGACAGCCGAACATTCGCCTCACGAACGCCTTGCGATAAATTAGCCGCCTTCAATAAAGATTTTTGATGTTCCATGCCTTTTGCATAGATACCCGCAGATTCAACGGATTGCACGGCTGAACGTCGGTATGCTTCTGCTTCCAACATCACCAATAAAGGGTCTTTTTTGCTATCTTTTACATCCAATACGCTCAAAGCACGTTTATTTTCACCCTCATTCAAAGCTAATACTGCTTTCAAGGCTAAAATATCATTTTTTGATAAGGATTGAACATTGGGGTCTGTTCCATCTTGAAGCGCTTGCACCACCCGTTGTCGCGCAAG
This sequence comes from Mariprofundaceae bacterium, assembly GCA_030950975.1. GTDB lineage: Bacteria > Pseudomonadota > Zetaproteobacteria > Mariprofundales > Mariprofundaceae. The sequence goes on from JAUZQL010000002.1 coordinate 1,988, forward strand.
TTCGCTTAACTCCGCAGCCTGCACAGCCCAAGGCAATATAAAAAAAAGAACCCATAAACTTAATCGTATCACAACGTATTCTCACTCACAATTTTCCATGTATCACCATCAAGATGCTTCAATACCAACTCTTTTTTATCATGACCTTTGTAAGAATTAGACTCAAAATCTTGATCAAAGGTGACGCGCGCATGTTCTTGGTCATCCGTCAATGCTACTTGCATATGACTTAGCGTCACTTTGATAAATGATTTATTGCTAATCACACGCGCTTTATAAGCTTCCCAAGCCGCTTGATTCTTAAATTTTGAAGGTGGTATATAATTATCCGCATAGGCAGCAAAATAATCAGGTAAACTTTGTGATTGCCATGCTACACGCCATGCTTCCACAGACTTTTTAATGGCATCCAGACGCATCAACATCGGAGATTTTTTAGATTTCAATCCTTCTCCTACCGCCACCGTTGTTGATTCTACCGTTGGTATAGCTGGCTTCTCTCTCTTAGCCATAGCAACATTGACTGCCTTGCTTACAGGTGTTTTGATGAACGGTTTGTTTGCAGCAACAACAGGTGATGACACCGCCTGCTCCCCGACATTTGCAGGATCACGCACCTTCAATAAACGCCCATAACGCATTTGCAACGCTTGATCATCTGTTTTTTCCAATGCTTTTTTATAATAATTAAGTGCCATTTTAATATATAAATCGGCAATATTTTCTTCTGCAATCAAATAATCGGGATGTTTTTTTAACGATGCTTCCAATTCCTTAATCGCTGCTGGAACATCTCCCAACTCATTGTAAATCACCGCTAAATTATTATGAGGTTCGGCTAAATCAGAACGCAACTCAATCACACGACGAAAAGATTCAATCGCAGGGTGGTAACGCTGCATTTTCGATTGAGAAACCCCCAACAAAAACCAAGCTTGGTAGTCTCGCGGATTATTCTTCACTTGTTGGTGCAACAAATTAGTTGCTTCATCAATGTGCCCCGCACTCAATGCCTGACGTGCCTTTTGGCTCAAATCTTCTGATGCAAAAGCACCTATCGACAAAAAACTCACATAACATAACATAACACTGAGTAATCTTAATACTTTCATTCTTCCCTCCCCGTCATTTCTTGTATTGCGCCTGATGTAACATTGAACGCAAAGGATACACTGGCCAATGCTGTAATACAGATAGTTTACTTTCCAAAAAATCCAAACTTTGTCGATGAGGGTGAGCAATCACAATACAATGCTGTTGCCGTTGCACACATCGCTCTATCTTTTTCCAAGACTTCTCCAACGCATCCAATTTTACTGAATCATCCAAAAAAATCGATCTTGATCCCCAACTTAAACCATATTGTTTTGCTACCGTTGCCGCTAAGGACTTTGATGATGTTTTCGAATCCACAAAAAACAACTTTTTTTCTCGACAAACCTGCATCACCCACGTCATTGGTTCAATCATACTGGTTAAACGTGACCCCATATGATTATTGATACCTTCGATATATGGAATGCGTGCCAAATCAGCCAACATCATCTTCCGAACGGTTGTTTCATCCATGCCAACCCGTAAAAAAGAATTGTCCATACGATTGCGATAATGTTCACCCATTGGTTCCATCGGCAAGTGTAACATCACCATTTGCCCTGCTTGATGGGTCATATTTGCCACACGCACCGCATGAGGTCCATTGGGTAAAATAGAAATTGTTAAAGGAATTGAGAATGCCAACAAACGCTCTAAAGCATGCACATCATAACCCATATCATCTATAATCAATGCAATACCTGATGCTCGCACTGTAACAGCTAAAACTTCTTCACCCACATCTTTTTCTGCTTTTTTCACTGGCTCTGTATATTTATCCATCAACAAGGGCGCATCATTGATCAATACTTCAACAGCTTGATGCTCTGTGCTAGGAGTAACACCCACATTGCTGGGTGTCACCGCCTGAATGGGTACAGACTCTTGCATAAGCGGCTGTGGTTCAAGAAAAGTTATTTTCCAGATCAGTAATCCAACAAGTAACACCAAAACAAGCAATAACCCCATCAACACAGAAAAAGGCCATTGCTTGTATAAAGGATGCCGCCTTACTTTTTTTAGAAACCCCATTCATTCGGCTCTAAAGCAATATCCTCTAACCGCGCTGCTGCACCACATGCATCGCTTTCAAGACATCCAAAGCACGCTGTAATTGAACATCCTTAGACAAACGGTCTGTCATTATTTTTTCTTTAGGGGCAGAGTCATTCTTTTTCGCAACACTATCTTTTTTACCATTGCCATTGGCCAAGTGTCCTTTCAAATCACGCTCAAAAACACGAAAACTTTTCTTCTTTTTATCTGCTTTGAGCGTTACCCAAGGCACTTCAATATCAGGTTCAATACCCGTTGCCTGAATCGAACGCCCTGATGGTGTGTAATATAATGCTGTGGTTAACTTAAATGCTGTCCCATCAGGTAAGGGAATAATTCGTTGCACCGAACCTTTACCAAAACTTCTAACACCCATCAACACCGCACGTTGATTATCCTGCAAAGCACCACTGACAATTTCAGATGCTGATGCTGAACCATTGTTAATCAACACCACCAACGGCGCACCATCCAATACATCACCTTTACTCGCCTTAAAATTCATGTTTTTACCGACACGAGACTTGGTACTTACAATCCCACCTGTATCTAAGAACATGTCACTAATTTCCACCGCTTGATCCAGCAAGCCACCGGGATTGTTTCTCAAATCCAATACTGCACCTTTGAATGTTCCACCCGATTCTTTTTTAAGCTGAGCAATTTGTTCCTTTAATTCTTTGCTACTTTGCTCTTGAAACTGGGTTACACGCAACCAGACATAACCATGTTCCAAGACACCACTTTTCACAGATTTCACATGAATCACATCACGAACAATTTTAATTTCAAGCGGTTCTGATGCTGTTTTACGAAAAATAGTCAGTGTCAAAGATGAACCGGGTTTACCACGCATCAATTTCACAGCTTCTGGCAGCGATATGTCTTTTGCCAATTGGTCACCAATTTTAACAATCAAATCACCTGCCAAAATACCTGCATGATCCGCTGGTGTATCTTCAATCGGGGAAATAATACGAATACCGCCCTCTGCCGAGGATATTTCAATGCCCAAACCACCAAATTCGCCCGTAGTTTCCACCTGCATTTGCTTGTACATCGTTTTATTCATGTAGGTGGAGTGAGGATCTAAGCTGGATAACATCCCACTCAAAGCACCGTCAATCAGCTCTTCATCAGTTTTCTCCTTCACATACGTTCGCTTCACAGCATCCATAATCTGAGCAAATTTATCCAACTGACGATAATCCGTCGAAGCCGTTGCCTTTTGATAACCCTCGGAAGGATTCCAAGCCATCACACCTGCACCCACCAGTGCCACTGTGCCGACCATCAATAATACCCGTGCTTTTTTCAACTTCATATTATACCTCATGAAATATGCCGAATCATTATCGACACCATTTTTTTGGATTCACTGCTTTTCCATGATCCCGAATTTCAAAATACAAACGTGTTTTATCCACCCAACCTGTACTTCCTGCATCCGCCAATACATCACCAGCATCCACCCAATCACCCACTTGTTTATGCAGTGCATCATTGTGTGCATAAACGGCTAAAATACCATGCCCATATTCCACCACCAACATCAAACCAAAACCACCAAACCAATCTGCATAACGGACTTGTCCTGCATGCATTGCGTGAACTTGTAAACCTTGTTCATTCTGATGGCTAGGTTTTATTTGCACACCTTGCGATTGGCGATGTAAATACGCCACATAATCGCCAAAATGTAACACTAAAGCACCACGCATAGGCCAAGGGAGATGACCTTTTTTTTGCCGAACCGATGTTTGTTTCGCCACTTTATCACTATGCAATAAAGCATCTTTCAAACCATCCAACATCTGCAACAAGGCTTTTTCTTGAACCTTTAAAGCGTGCTCTCGTTTCTTTTTCAAGGCCACATCATGTTTCAATCGTTTCATGCTTTGATGTTTGGCTTTCCAGCGCACCTCTATCTTCTTTTTTGCCGCTAATTTTTGCGATTTCAAAGCTGATAATCGATCATATTCGACACGCAAAGCCTGTTCAACCACATTTAAATCGTGTAAGGATGTTTCCCACGTGCGACGTTCTTTCGCCTGACCTTCTAACACAAAACGCATCATGGATTGCCGATGTGGTATTTGGGTCACATCTCCACCCACCAAGATATCCAACCAACTGGGTTCTCGGTGGTCTCGCTTCCACGCCATGTTCGCTTCAGCTTGCATGTGTCGCTCTATTTTTTGAATCGTTAACTGTAATTTTTTTTGCTGTTTGGATAAAGAAGCTACCTTACGTTTGGACTTCAACCATTTTCTATTCGCATGTTTCAATGATGTTCGTGCAGATAAAAGCTCTTGATCCAAGTCGTGCATTTGCCGACCTAACTGACCCAATTTAGCATCCAAATGCTTGCGTATTTGTCGCAAATGGGCACGTTCTTGTTTCACCGTATGAATATCATGTTGAATATCACGTGCAATCACGTTTTTCTCGCAAACGAATAGGGATAACATCACCAATAGCAACACATACAAAATTTTATTCACGGTGGTATGGATGCCCCTGTAAAATCGACCAAGCGCGATAAATTTGCTCGACCACCATCACGCGAGCCATTTGATGTGGCAACGTCAATTGAGAAAGACCCCACGTGTGTTTGGCTTGCTGACGTACCAAATCCGATACACCAGCAGCCCCACCAATGACAAAATCTTGCACCCCATTCACGGGTAGTTTGCCTAATGAAGCCGCCCATTGCTGGCTTCGCATTTGTTCGCCACGTTCATCCAATAAAATAAATCCTGCGTTTACAACTTTGAGAATCTTTTTTTCTTCTTCTTGTTTACGTTGTGACATTTGTTTACTTCGACCTTCAGGAAGTTCAATAACATTTAATTTCCACGCACCCGACAAACGCTTGCAAAAACGAGCTTCATAGGCTGCCAACTCAGGTACTATTTTACCAACGACAAACAAACGAAGTTTCATGCCTCGTGGCTAGCATTCGATGAGCCTTGAAGTGCAGGGCGTGTCCACAAACGTTCCAATTGAAGACCTGCACGCACATCGGGTAAAAACAAGTGAACCACAACAACATCCAAATCCACAATCAACCATTCCATCGCACCCGTGCCTTCAACTTTAGCAGGCAAACCATAATCATGGGCGATGTTTGAGACCACTTGAGCAAGTGCTTTTAATTGACGGTTTGTTTTCCCTGTTGCCAACACAAAATAATCCGCAAAAGAACATTCACCCTGCACATCCATCAACAAAACATCGTGTGCTTTCTTATCCTCTAATGCATCCACAACCGTTTGGGTTAATGTCTTTAATGTATTGTTTTCACTCATGTATATCTCCGCGACTGCGATATGCAGTCTGAATTTCTTCCATTATTCTTGCATCCAATACTGTGGATACATCTTGCCCTGTTAAAATTGCTTGTCGTATCTTTGTTGCAGATACATTCGGTAAATCAACATGCATATAAGCCACATGTCCTGCTGATAAGACTGAATCATCATCGAGGTTCACTTCACACCAACCATCATGCTGCTTCAAGGCTTCACCTTGACGATCCAAGACAAGCACATTGCACCATTGCATGTGTTCAGGATAAGCCACCCAACTCGGAAGTCCACACCATGCGTCCATACCCATCAACCAAATCGGCACGCTATCCAACTGTTCATTCACCCAGCGCATCATATCAATCGTCGGTGTCGGATTTTCTTGGCAAACTTCCCAGTCAAAAACATCAACTTTGGGCATATCTTCAAACATTTTTTGTACCCATAAGAAACGTTGTTGCGGTGAAACACGGGGCGTTAATGTTCGATGTACAGGTTTTCCCACAGGTATCACCCATACAGCATCTAAATCCAAGTTGTGTAGTGCAGCCTGAACCAATGCTTTATGACCTACATGCGGTGGGTCAAAACTCCCACCAAACACAGCAATCTTAGTCATCAACCTTAACTGCGAACTTCGCCATGCCCCAAGACAATCCATTTTTGTGTGGTCAAACCTTCCAAACCAACAGGGCCACGCACATGCAAACGGTCTGTTGAAATACCAATTTCTGCACCTAAACCATATTCAAAACCATCGGCAAAACGTGTACTCGCATTCCACATCACCGAAGATGAATCGACTTCATGCAAAAAACGCTGCCCAGATGCATAATCAGCCGTAACAATGGTTTCCGTATGCCCAGAGCTAAACCTAGCAATGTGATCCATTGCTGCATCCAAAGATTCAACCACCTTAATGGATAAAATTGCCGCCAAGTATTCCGTCGCCCAATCGTCATCAGAGGCTAAATTGACAGCCAAATCCTTACATGTTGCCACTGTTTTCTCACAGCCACGCACTTCGACACCCTTGGCAATCAAATCACCAACAAGATGCGGTAAAAAGGAAACAACATCTTGATGAACCAAGAGTGTTTCCATCGCATTGCACACGCCATAACGATGTGTTTTGGCATTCAATGCAATATTGACAGCCATATCTTCATCAGCCGCCTTATCAATATACACATGACAAACCCCATCTAAATGCTTAATCACTGGCACTTTGGCATCTGCTGAAACACGCGCCACCAAGGATTTTCCGCCACGAGGAATGATGACATCCACATACTCATCTGCCGCTAACAATGCGCCTACCAAAGCCCGATCTGTTTGTTGAATCAATTGCACTGCATCTTCAGCAACGCCCGCTTCAAGCAACGCAAGGCGAAAAATATTTGCAATGGCACGGTTGGAATGAATCGCTTCTGAACCACCACGCAAAATACAAGCATTGCCCGATTTCAAACACAACGCCGCTGCATCAGCCGTAACATTCGGACGAGATTCATAAATAATACCAATGACACCCAATGGCACACGCATGTGCCCCACTTGAATACCCGATGGTCGATACACCAAATCCGAAATTGCACCCACAGGATCAGGTAAAGCTGCAATATCTTCCAAGCCTTGCGCCATCATTTCTACACGTTCAGGGTTTAATGCCAATCTATCTTTCAAGGCAGCTTCAAGCTTGTTGTCATCCGCAGCCTTCATATCCAAAGCATTGGCTGCCAACACATCAGATATATTCTGACGCAATAATATTGCGGCCGTTTGCAAGGCTTCATCTTTGGCATGCGTGTCCATCATACGCATCTTACGCGCCGCTAATTTCGCACGTTGCCCCAATGCACTGATCATATCGATAGCTTCCGTCATAGCATCTCCCTTCAAGCTTTTTTACCCATCAATACCAAGTTATCTCGATGAATCACCGAACTAAAATCCATATAACCCAAAATATTCACAATCTCCTGACTGGATTTACCCATAATACGCCCTAAATCTTCAGCATTATAATTTGATAAACCGCGCGCCACGACACCTTGATCCGAAAGTACCTCAATACACTCACCTTTATCAAAGCGACCATGCAACGATTGAATCCCGATGGGCAACAAGCTTGCTCCAGCTTCCCATAATGCCTCAGCTGCTCCAGCATCAATATAAACTTGTCCAACCACCTTTAAAATATCTGCAATCCAATGTTGATGCCGTGTTTGACGATCTTCACCACACAAAAACAAAGTACCAATATCTTCTCCCTGCATAAATCGGGATAAAGCACCATCACCTTGACCACTAATAATGGCCGACAACACACCACCTCGGGTCGCAATATCGGATGCTTTTAATTTACTCAGCATACCACCTGTACCAAATTCACTACCTGCACCACCTGCCATCGACATAATGTCATCATTCAAAGCAGGCACGATAGAACAGCGTTTGGCATCAGGGTGTTGGTTTGGATTTGCATCAAACAAACCATCGACATCCGTCATCATCACCAGTAAATCAGCATGCACTGCCATACTTACCAACGCACCCAAACAATCATTATCACCAAATTTAATTTCTTCAACTACGACCGTATCATTCTCATTCACAATCGGAATCACACCTGCTGAAAACAATGTTTCACTGGTATTACTGGCATTTAAATAACGTCGACGATGACGCAAATCATCTTTCGTCAACAACATTTGTGCGACCTGCATATCATAAGCTGCAAACGCTTCTCGGTATGCCGACATCAACCACGGTTGCCCTACTGCTGCCGCAGCTTGTTTTTCATGCACCGACAATGGTTTGTTCAACCAACCTAAATGCACGCGTCCCAAAGACACCGAACCCGAAGATACCAAACACACTTGCACACCATTTTTCTGTAATTGATGCACTTGCCAAGCAATTTCTTGAATGCGATCCATGCGAATCGCAGTACGAGCATCCGTCAACAAAGAGCTGCCTATTTTCACCACCATACGGCGAACAGCTTTTAAATCTTGACGGCTATGGATCACTCAGAAACCTCAGATTTAACATGCGACGCTGCTTGCACACGTTTCACAATCGCATATAAATCATAGAGTAATGGTTTGACACCTTCACCCGTAACCGCTGAAATAATATAACAATGCGGATGAAGCTGACGTGCCTCTTGCAATGCTTTTTCACGTTCATCTTCCGACAAAACATCCAGCTTATTCAACACCAAACAGCGCTCTTTTTTCCAAACAGCATCACCATAACCTTTCAGTTCTGATTCAATTTCTTGTACTTGCGATGTAATACTCTGACCATCAGGGTGCAGTACATCCACCAAATGTAATAAAACACGTGTGCGTTCAATATGCTTTAAAAAACGATGACCAAGCCCTTTCCCTTCATGCGCTCCAGCAATCAATCCAGGGATATCCGCAACCACAAAACCATCGCCATCATCCATAAAAACTTGCCCAAGTGATGGTGCTAAGGTGGTAAAAGGATAATTCGCTATTTTAGGTCTAGCATTCGAGACCCTTGAAATAAAGGTTGATTTACCTGCATTGGGTAAACCTACCAGTCCAACATCCGCCATAGATTTAAGCTCAAGAAAGCAGTCACTCGCCTCACCTTCAGTACCTGGTTGTGCATACTTTGGCGCACGATTGGTACTACTTACAAAATTGATATTCCCTAAACCACCTTCTCCACCATGGGCTAAAACAACACGCTCACCATGATTGGTTAAATCAAATAACTGCGCACCATGCTCATCCTTCACCACCGTACCAACAGGAACTTGGACAACAATATCTGCACCCATACGACCATGCATTTTGCGTCCAGCACCTGGTTTTCCGTTTTCTGCAAATAAATGCTTGCGAAAATATAACTCCTGTAAGGTATTTTTATCACGGCTCACCTCAAGAATAACATGGCCACCTCGACCACCATTACCACCATCAGGACCACCTTTAGGAATGTTTTTTTCCCGTCGAAAAGAATGGCTGCCTGCACCACCATTCCCCGCGCGAACATCAATTTTTACTTCATCAATAAAGCGCATACTTTATTCCTTCTCCACTTCGTCCACAAAAACAAAAAGAGGGCACGTTTCCGCACCCTCTTTCAAAAATAAATAAACTAAAGATTAACTTACAACGCGAACTGTTGTACGACCTGCACGTTTAAAATATTCAATCTTACCATCTGTTAAAGCGAACAATGTATAATCACGTCCACAACCAACATTATCACCAGGACGGATTTTTGTTCCACGCTGACGAACAATGATATTGCCTGCAATCACTACTTCGCCCGCATATTTTTTCACGCCTAAGCGCTTGGCGTTGGAGTCACGACCATTACTGGTGGAGCCGCCTGCTTTCTTATGTGCCATTTTTAGCCTCCAATCGCGCCGATCTTGACAGCCGTAAATGACTGACGATGACCTTTGGTTAAACGATAATTTTTACGGCGACGTTTCTTGAAGATAACAACCTTCTTATCACGTGCCTGTTCAGTAACCACAGCTTTTACACTGCTTTCTGCGATGTCACTACCCACTTTGATAGCATCACCTTCGCCAATTAAAAGTACGTCTTCAAAGACAACTTCTTGACCAATTTCGTTGTTAAGCTTTTCAACACGTAGGACATCACCTTCCTGAACGCGATATTGCTTACCACCGGTACGAATAACTGCGTACATCTATATTCTCCAGTATCCTAAATCTCTAATCAATAATGAAAAACGCCCTCTTAGAACATCAAGCTATATCTAAAAAAACTTCTTTCCTATTAGGCTGCCTTAGCAGGCTTGCCATACTTCTTATAGAAGCGTTCTACGCGACCTTCTGTATCCATTATCTTCTGTTTACCCGTATAAAACGGATGACAAGAAGAGCAAACTTCTACATGAATGTCGCCTTTGGTTGAACGCGTCTCAAATGTGTTGCCACAAGAACAGGTTACTTTGGATGTAACGTATTCAGGATGAATGCCAGCTTTCACGTTGCTACTCCTATTAACTTCAAAAAGGCGGCGATTTCTAGCGTAAAAAGCTTTTCTTTTCAAGTTTTTTTATTTTTATTCTCTCATCAAAACACTTATTTTAATGAGTCTAACATTCTTCATTCTCAAGAACATGTTGAATCTACATGATTCTCACAAAAAGCATCGGCATAAAGCCAATCCTAAATAAAGCCAAGCAATGCTTGTTTACATATTGCCATCACGGGTTCTGGATACAAACCAATGGCAACAACAGCTAAAGCACTCACAATCACGACTGCTTTCATCGCAGGGTTTTCAATGAAGTTAAAGGTAACTCGTGCATCATCAAAATACATATATTTAACCACACGCAAATAATAAAACGCCCCGATCACAGACACTATAATGGCCAATAAAGCCAAGTATAAATGCCCTGCTCCAATCAAAGGAAGAATGACTGCGTATTTTGCCCAGAACCCACCTAAAAAGGGAATGCCTGCCAAAGAAAACAACAACAAACCCATCGCTAATGCATAGCCTGGACGAACTTTGGAAAGACCTGCAAAATCATCCAGTAACTC
>JAUZQL010000020.1 GCA_030950975.1 Mariprofundaceae bacterium
TTAACTTTTTATTTTGGTTTTAGGATAAAAATTGGCGAAGGTATTGCTGATGCTAGAAGAATTAAAACTCGCACAAGAAACGGTTTGGGATGAAGTTGACGACTAAAATAACTTCGGAAGTGCGGCTTTAGCCGCGCCAAATCGGAGCATAAAATTAATCTCTCATGATATAAAAAAGGGGAAGGGTGGAAGTTTATTTACTTCCATGTAGAAACAAAAAAACCCTTGAAAAGTATAATCTTTTCAAGGGTTAGGAATTTGGTTGCGGGGGCTGGACTTGAACCAACGACCTTCGGGTTATGAGCCCGACGAGCTACCACTGCTCCACCCCGCGTTGAATTGTCGCGAACGTTATCGTCATTATATTAGATGTCAATATTTAATTTCACACCTTCATTTCAATGGGTTTTAATCCAACGTAGGCTTGCAGCCACCGTAAGAAATGAACCCAGAACAAGTATATGAGCTTTGACATGGTGATGTAACACTTGAGCCAAAGCTTCTTCAACACTTGGCATACAAGCACTCAAATATTTCGAATCACGATCACTGATAAGTTGTGACGTAAACGGTTTCAATAATTCAAAACAATCCTGTAAATCTCGATCATCACGGGTGTACACCAAAATGGCATCCAAAGGATCTTGCATGGCATCTAAAGAGGTCAACAAGGCTTCAATAGCATGACGATTATGCGCTGCATCGAGGTAAATCGTGGCTTGTTGATATGAAATACGCTGCAATCTTCCTACCATGCATACCTGAGAAATCGCTTGCTTACAGGTATTCAAATCACCCATGATATGCTTGTTTTTAAGCAATGTTTGTATGGCTGCGTATGCCAAACCTGCATTGGTTTTTTGATGGTTTCCTTGCGAACCAAGTTTCTTCTCAAATGGTTTCGCAAAACACATCCTTGGATAGCTTGTTTTTAGAAAATCATTGATGTCTATCGTTTGCTCAACACTGATAGCATACGCACAATGATGAAAAACATACGATTTTTCATACGCAATCTCCTTGAGCGTCGAACCAAGCCATGCTTCATGATCCAAAGCAATCGGTGTTAACAACCCCATATCTGCGGGTACTGCCGTTGTAGCATCGAGTCTTGCACCAACACCTGCTTCAAGAATTTCAACGTCCACCTGTTGCTGACTAAAATACAACAACGCTAAAGCAGTCGCCACCTCAAAATACGATGCGCCAATCGCTAAAGCATGAGGCATGATTTGTTCCAATAAGGTCAATAAATCATTCGATGCCATTGGTATTTGATTGATACGAATGCGTTCGTTGAACTCCAAAATATGCGGCGATGTATAAAGTCCAACGCTCAAGCCACATGCTTGCAATGCACTCGCCAACATAAAAGACGTTGAACCTTTACCATTGGTTCCAGCCACACGAATACGAAGCTTGGGGGATGGAAGCTGAAAAGGTTCAAGCAGCCCGTGCATACGTTCATGACCTGGTAAATAATCGCGATCTGCCGATGGCTTGCCCAACTGTTCTAGCCAGACATCAATCGATTGTGGTTTCACCTGTGCTTACTGATAAGGGCGAGCAGTTAAATGGGTGAACAGTGTTTTGAGGTAAGCCCGTTGCTCACGTCGATCCACAATACCATCAATCAAGCCATGTTCTAGTAAGAAATCAGAACGTTGAAAACCTTCTGGCAAGGTTTCACCCACTGTTTCTTGAATCACGCGAGGTCCTGCAAAACCAATCAACGCATCAGGTTCAGCTAAAATAACATCACCCAACCAAGCCACCGATGCCGAAACTCCGCCCATCGTTGGATCGGTTAACAAACAAACAAACGGCAATTTTGCATCTTTCAAACGATTGGCAGCGGCGGCTGTTTTGGACATTTGCATCAAGGCAAGAAGACTTTCTTGCATGCGTGCGCCACCTGATGCGGTAATCAATAAGTAAGGGCATTGATGTTCCAGTGCATGTTCCATACCGCGAACAATTTTTTCACCCACAACCGAGCCCATGCTTCCACCCATGTATTTGAATTCAAAAATCGACACCGATGTTTGAATACCTTCAATCATACCCAAATAATTGCGCATGGCATCATGCTTACCTACTTTTTTATCAGCCTCTTTGAGGCGATCTTTATAGCGTTTTAAATCTTTGAAGTTGAGAGGGTCTGAGGAGCGCAACTTGCCATCCAATTCATCGTACGCACCTTCATCAAACAAGTATTTCGCACGCTCTTCTGCCCCAATACGCAAGTGCTGAGAACAACGTGGGCAAACCATGTTTGCCCGTTCCAATTCTTTGTTGTATAAGGTTTCAGAACAGCCTGGGCATTTCACCCATAGTCCTTCAGGCGTATTACTTTCAGCCTTAGAAGATAACAATGATTTTGGGTTTTCAATCAGCCGTGTAATCCAGTTCATAG
>JAUZQL010000200.1 GCA_030950975.1 Mariprofundaceae bacterium
CACCCAACTCAACCAAATAATCAAATAGTTCGTCATCTGAAGCGACATAACGTCCTTTTTTACCTTTAGCCACACGATATAACGGTGGTTGTGCAATATAAAGATGACCACGTTCAATCAATTCAGGCATTTGTCGATAAAAGAACGTCAGTAATAAGGTTAAAATATGTGAGCCATCCACATCCGCATCCGTCATGATGATGACTTTATGATAACGAAGCTTGGCAATATCAAAATCATCCTTACCAATACTCGTACCCAAGGCTGTAATCATCGTACCAATTTCTTGGGAACCCAACATTTTATCAAAACGTGCTTTTTCCACATTTAAAATCTTACCTTTCAACGGTAAAATAGCCTGTGTTTTACGATCACGCCCTTGTTTTGCAGAACCGCCCGCCGAATCTCCTTCCACAAGAAATAATTCGGATGATGCAGGGTCTTTTTCCTGACAATCGGCAAGTTTTCCTGGCAAGCTAGAAATATCCAAGGCACCTTTTCGACGGGTCAAATCACGGGCTTTGCGTGCCGCATCGCGTGCAATCGCTGCTTCTGCGGCCTTTCCAATAATCGCTTTAGCTTCTTTTGGATGTTCCTCAAACCATTCTGAAAGCTTTTCATTCACAGTGCTTTCAACAATCGGACGCACTTCAGAAGATACCAATTTATCTTTGGTCTGTGATGAGAATTTAGGATCAGGGACTTTCACCGATAACACTGCCGTCAAACCTTCACGGCAATCATCACCCGTTAACGATACTTTGTGTTTTTTTAATAAACCATTGGCTCCAGCATAGGTATTGATACAGCGCGTCAATGCGGAACGTAAACCTGCCAAATGTGATCCACCATCACGTTGTGGAATATTATTGGTAAAACAAAACACATGTTCTTGGTATGAATCCGTCCATTGAAACGAAAATTCAACACCGACATCATTTTTTTCAATATCAAAACTAATACATTCAGAGTGCAATGGTGTTCGTGTTTTATTCAAATGTTGCACAAACGCTGTAATGCCACCTTCATATTCAAATACATGGCTTTGCCCATCACGTTCATCACTTAATTCAATCCGCACACCACTGTTTAAAAATGATAATTCGCGCAAACGTTTGGATAAGGTATCAAAGGACATATTTCGATGTGAAAACGTTTCCAAACTAGGTAAAAAACGAACTTCTGTACCTGTTCCTTCAGCTTCACCAATCACTTCAATCGGTTTAACCGTATCTCCACGTTCAAAACGACAGTGATGAATATGACCATTTCGACGAATGGTTAATTCTAAATAATCAGATAGCGCATTGACCACCGATACCCCAACACCATGTAAACCACCTGAAACTTTATATGAATTACTATCAAACTTACCACCAGCATGTAAGACTGTCATAATGACTTCGGCTGCTGAACGCCCTTCTTCAGCATGTATCGCAACAGGAATACCACGACCATTATCACGTACCGTCACCGAATCATCCGCATGTAAAATAACTTCTACTTTATCACAGTGTCCTGCCAACGCTTCATCAATAGCATTATCTACAGCTTCATACACCATATGATGCAAACCAGTACCATCATCGGTATCACCAATATACATACCAGGGCGTTTACGCACTGCATCAAGACCTTTTAGAACCTTAATACTATCTGCACCATATTCTTTTTGATTAACATTACTCATGCATTTTTCTCCATAAATTCATGTCGAACCATACTATAAAATTTCTGATAATTCTTTATTTTGCTGCTGAGGCTTTATATACAAAATATTTATATCTACATCCTTAGAAATTTCAATATTTTGTGGGCTTGTTACTAAAATTTGCCCTGAATATATCAATAAACGTTGCAACACCGCTGCCGTATGTTTTTTATCCAAGGCTTCAAAACAATCATCCAATAATAAAAGCGGCCAAATCTGAGTATAATAGTGACGAAGCGCACATTCCGCTAACTTCATTGCAATGGACGATAGTTTTTGTTGCCCTCTTGAGCCTACACTACGAATCTCTTTCTCATGATATTCAATCTTTAAACGATCCGTATGAGAACCATAAAAACAACGACCTGTTTTTTTATCTTTGTCTCGATGTTCTGATAACGCTGACAACCATTCTTGTTTATCTTTGGGGATATGACTTTCAATGTTACATTGAACAAGCTGCTGTGTCCATGCGACTTCTTCGCATAAATAGCTGTTCAGTTGTTCACATATTCTTTGTCGATAGGCTTGAATATGACTACCATGAATGACCATTTGTTCTTCCCAAACAATCAATTCAGACGCATCTCCATAAGACCGTAATAAGCGACTTCGTTGCATCCAAGCGCGTAAATAGGATTGATAATGAATTTTACATTGGGGTTCACAATACATCACGGTTTGATCCAACCATTTACGCCGTTCATTATGATCACCATCAATCAAACGATAACCTTGTGGTGAGTTCAACAAGACAGGAAACGTTTCTTTTAACTCTTTGCGTAAATTTAATGGGCGGTGTTGCAAGCTAATCTTTAGTTTTTTGTTTTTTCCTTGAATATGTAAATTTAAGGGACCATAGCGTTGCCATTGACCATCAATTTGGAAATGAGACGTTCCCCATTGTTGCCATGCTGCATCTTTTGATTGTCGAAATGAACGACCATAAGCCATTAAATAAATAGCTTCTAAAAT
>JAUZQL010000201.1 GCA_030950975.1 Mariprofundaceae bacterium
TTGACATAGATACTCACCACCACCACATCGGCAAGTCGCTTGGCTTTGCGAATCAAACTCACATGTCCTGCATGCAAACAGCCCATTGTTGGCACTAAAGCAATCGAATCCTGACGTAAATCCACCAAATGTCGGCGTAAGCCTTGAACCGTTTCAATTACTTGCACCTTACACTCCGATGCCGCACATCATCCGCCCATGTTTCAATCGCATGCACCATATCTTGACGTAAATTAGCATACGCTGGGGCAAAAGGCGGATTTGTTTCATTCAAACCCAACACATCATGCCAGACCAACACTTGCGCATCACACGCTTGCCCTGCGCCAATACCCACCGTCGGAATATCAAGGCGTTGGGTAATCTCATTTGCCAAATCTTCTGGAATACACTCCAAGACCACAGCAAGCGCACCCGCTTCCGCCACCGCAATCGCATCTCTCAACACTTGTTGCGCTGCCGCATCGTTAGTGCCTTGTTTCTTGAAGCCACCCATTTTTTTCACCGATTGCGGCGTTAAACCAATATGTGCGACCACCGCAACACCACGTTGGCTTAAAAAACGAATCGTTTCAGCCATGTGTTGACCGCCTTCAATTTTCACCGCATCGCAAGCTGTTTTTTGCAGCACTTGTGCCGATGATGCAAAGGCTTGTTGGGGTGATTCTTGATAACTACCAAAAGGTAAATCACACACCACCCAAGCTTTTTGGCAACCACGCACCACGGCTGAAGCATGATGAATCATGTGTTCAAGGGTTACTGGAATAGTTGATTGAAAACCCAAAGACACCATGCCCAATGAATCGCCCACTAAAATCACATCCACGCCTGCGGCTTCTGCAATCATGGCGGTATGCGTATCATACGCAGTTAACCAAACCTGAGGTCGTTCAGTTTGTTTTGTTGGCAAAGAAGCTTGCCGATATTGTTTTGTTTGTTTGTTTTGCATAAACCTTTCCGCTTCAGTCTGTAAAAATACAGTACCGTCTTTCAGGATATTTCCAACTCTAATTTAATCGTTTGATTCCAAATGTGCTACCCGTACAGGAGCAGGTGGATGTGAATCATGCCACGCAGAATACAGTTCATCAGGCGTGAGTGTCGCAGCATTATCATCATACATTTTCACCAATGCCGATATTAAATCTTTGGCATCCGCATGTTCTTTTGCATAATCATCGGCTTCAAACTCATGTTTGCGTGAGTACATACTCATCAAAGGCGATAATGCAAAGGTAAATACAGGCATCACCAACATAAAGAGTATCAACAACATATAGTTTGAAGGAACAGACACGCCCAAGCCTTTATAAAACCACATTTGTTGCGATAACCAGCCCATCAAGGCAAAGCCAGTCAAGGACATTGAAAACATCAATAGCATACGTTTCTTCACATGCTTACGTTTGAAATGACCCAATTCATGCGCCAACACCGCCAAAGTTTCATCCGTCGTTAACTGTTTCAAAAGCGTATCAAAAAACACAATGCGTTTGCTTTTCCCAAAGCCTGTGAAATAAGCATTGCCATGACTGGAACGTTTTGAACCATCCATCACAAACAAACCATTGCTTTCAAAGCCACAGCGTTGCAATAAACCTTCAATCGCAGTTTTTAATTCCCCATCTTCCATCGGTGCAAATTTATTAAAAATCGGCGCGATAAACGTCGGGTATGCCCACATCATCAACACTGAAAAACCTGTCCAAACAGCCCAAGCCCATAACCACCACACATCACCCGCCGAAGCCATTAACCAAAGTACCACCCAAATCAACGGCGCACCGATGACCAACATCAATGCCGCTTGTTTCAGCATGTCAGAGAACAACAAACCCAAGGTCATTTTATTGAAACCAAAACGCTGCTCGACTGAAAATGTGCTATAAAGGGTAAATGGAAATTCTAATACACTGGAGATAACAGCAAATGCCAATACAAACAGCACCCCAGTATTTAAGCCACTCAACTGCCAAGCACTCAGCCATCTATCCAGCACATCCAAACCACCACCTAAGGTCCAAGCCAATAATAAGCCTAAACCATACAAACCACTCCAAGTTCCAAGTTTCATTTTTGCTAAGGTATAATCCGCTGCTTTTTGATGCGATGCCAAAGATATTTGTGCCGCAAAGCGTTCAGGAACACTGCCCCGATGGATCACAATCGATCGCATTTGCCGCTGATCAAGATAAAAATCAATCACCGTTGAAAGCAATAAAAATATAAGGAAAATATAAGTAAAGAGAATCATGAGCCGCATTCTAAACATTCGCCATACAAATGGCATTCTTTCTGCTTGCTTTATTACCTATGACTAAACTTCAATTTTCATATCTACGTATATTCTTGTTATTGATTCTTATTATTGGAGGCTGTGAGTATCTACTCATGATTTTATTTGATGTTTTTCACATCAAAACCTTCATCAGTGATGAAGCCTTAGCTTTTTTGGATGCTTTTTGCCTCATTATTTTAGCAACGCCACTTATATACATAACGATTATTTCCCCACTTATTAAAAAAAGAAGAAAGTATCAACGGCAATCAGATATTTTACTTTGCGCATTGGATGGTGCTTCTGATTGTATCATGATTACCAATGCAGATGGCAATGTCACCTATACCAACCAAGCATTCACGAATATCACAGGTTACAGTGCCAAAGAGATTCTAGGTAAAAATCCCCGCATACTGCAATCAGGAAAACAAGATAAACTATTTTATAAAATCATGTGGAATACACTTAAAACAGCAGGGGAATGGAAGGGAGAACTTTGGAATCGCCGTAAAGATGGCAGTGAATACTTAGAAACATTACACATTAAAAAAATTCATGTAAACCATTGCGAGAAACCTTATTATATTGGTATTATTACCGATATCACGCTTAAAAAAGAACACGAAGCTTCACTTGCCCATACTGA
>JAUZQL010000202.1 GCA_030950975.1 Mariprofundaceae bacterium
TTCAATATCATCCGCTAAACGAACGGCCTGTTGCTGCCAACGCATCCATAAATCATAAGGATCGACACCGTTTGCTTGTATAGCAGGCAATAAGTGATGACGAATTTTATTGCGCCATAAGCTAACATCGGTATTGCTACAATCCTCTAACCAAGGAATGTGATTGATTTGTAAGCATTGCTGAATGGCATGTTTTCGTACATGCAACAATGGTCGATAAATATGCAAGGATTGAACCGACATGTGAGCTTGTATGCCTCGCAAACCCATGACACCAGAGCCTTGTAACATACGCATACAAACAGTTTCAACTTGATCATCAGCATGATGCGCCAAGGCTAAATGTTGGATGCCTGTTGTTGCCGCTAAATCTTGAAAGGCAGCATAACGACCTTTACGCGCTTCTGCTTCACGGTTGCGTTGATGTTGATACGGTAAACGTTTTGAAAAAAATGGAATACCCCATTCCTTAGCTCGTTGTTCTAACACAATACTATCTTGAGCGGATTGTTCATGCCATGCATGATCAATATGCCAAGCTTGAATATTAAATCCCTGCTGTTTTAATAATAACAAAAGCGCTGTGGAGTCTAACCCTCCTGACCAGCCGACAGCCAATGTATGGGGTAATATTTGATAAATATCTGATGATTCTAAATCGATGTCTAAATTATTTATATCGAACAATGACCTTACAACCCAGCCCAAGACATTAACATTTCAGAACGAATTAAATTGGCTGCATCTGATGTAGGTTGTAATAATTCATACATTTCAGTCGTTCTACCATTTAAGCGTGTTACGCCGACCTTTGTAAATACAAGTATCTCATCCTCATACATGACCGTGGTTATATCAAAAGTATTGCCTGTGATGCGGTACTTAGAAAAAACAGCACTAGCCTGCTCACGATCTAAAGAGAGTTCTTTCACTTGTGCTGATTGCGTCATCTCATCTGCATAGGCATGCATGACGGTGTTGCTTACAGCAAAACCCTGATTGTGCAAAATAGGTAACATGTTACCGCCGCCAATATCCACGCCTTCAATATGAATACCGCCCAAGGATAATTTATTTGTTTTTTTATTTTTCCATGCAATCAAACGAGCAATATTTTCATCATGTGCAAGACCTGCGCTTGCCTGTGCCATCGCAGCACTACTGGCAATACGAAATTCTCCCCATGCTGGATGAGCTCCGTTAACCACATTCCAATCGCCTTGCATGGTCATGCAAATAGAGGGTGAAGGAATGCTTTTGTTTATCTTACTTGTTTGAATAGCGTTAGTTTTGTCATCCTCATTGTCAGACTCGATATAAAGCTCATGCATCAAACGATAAATCGCATACCCTTCATGCAGAAGTTCGACCACATCACCTCGCAATAAACAACCCGTACCATTGATATAATCCATAAAAATATTTTTGGACTGTTGCAGCTGATGAAATATTTTTGCAGTCAATTTGTCTTTAATCAAGTGCTCAAAATTATTGGAAATATTTCCAATATCATAAAGATAAGTTGCACAATCAATGCGTAAACATGCTTGCTGTGCCGATAAAGAAGAACCACTGTGTAAAGAGGCTTCAGCACCTTGAAAGTAGATCAAAGTACCTGCTTCCCAAGCTTGATTCAAGGCTTGTTCAACTTCTTTACCTCGACCTTTTCCAGCCACCGCTTCATGTCGATCTATCCAAACTACTTCAGCTTTTCTTCGTCGTTGTTCAATCGCGACATCTTCTTCAAAAACACGAAAGGCTTGTAGCACCCGCTCATCTTTCAGCCATGGTGTATCAAGATTGGCTTTTTTCTTAGTTTTTGGATTTAAACGTGCCAAAATCCAAGCAGCAATAGGAAATTCAATACTTTGGCTTAATAAATCAACCGCAGCTTGAGGCAATGTTTCAGGTCGAGTAATCAA
>JAUZQL010000203.1 GCA_030950975.1 Mariprofundaceae bacterium
AGACCATGCCAATGTAGATGAAATTGTGGCAGCGGCGCGACCACTTTTGGAAAAATCACCTGAATATGAGGCGCAACGACAGGCGTTTGATGATTTAAGATGTCGTTTGGGCAAAGAAAATCCCAGTGATAAGGTGGCGAAGATGGCGTTCGCGATGGTTCAACGATGACTAAGACTTACCGTGATGGCTTGCTTCTGTTGGCTGAGTGTGGATGTATTTTCTTTTTATCGTCTCAATCGACCTTGATTGATACGCCCCTCGACTTTGCCAATAAAGATAAAGTGATGCATGCCTCCGCTTACGCCATCTTGGCATTATTCGCATGGCGTTTTTTTCGTCATCATCTGCAAGCTGCGCATTACTTGGGCATCATCAGTGTTCTGTTTGCGTCTATTTATGGCATCAGTGATGAATTTCATCAATCGTTTGTGGTGGGGCGAGATGCAGATGTTTGGGATTGGGTCGCCGATACAACAGGTGCAAGTGTGATGGTATGGGTGTTGTACCAATGGCGACTTAGGAAGGTTTAATATGCGAGTATCGAGTTTACCCAAAGATGTGGTGGCAGAAGATTCCTTGCCCGATATTCCTCGCCAACAAAGCAACCCAACACGTTGGCAAGGTGAGCAATGGGGAGATTTTGTTCAAGCTTTGCAAGATGTGGGCATCAAAATCCGTGAGAAAAAGTTTGAAACAGGCGTTTATATCACCGATGCAGGTGGTTTAGCGCACGGTTTGCCACATGGTGTGGTGATTGCGAAATCGGCTGAACAAATTGCGCATTTAATGCAGCTTGCCCAAAAATTTGAAGTACCTGTAACCACACGAGGTGGCGGTTTAACGACTGAAGGTGAATCGGTGGCATTTGGTGGTGTATTGCTGGATATGACAGGCATGAGCCGCGTGCTTGAAGTGGACAAAAACGCCCTCACTGTGCGCACGCAAGCGGGTATTTTTTGGCACCATTTGGCAGAGCATTTACGGCGTGATGGTTTGGATTATCTTTCTGCCCCCCTTAATTTAAGCTCATCCGTGGGTGGCACATTGGGTGTGGGTGGCATTGATGTAAATTCATCTAAACATGGTTGCAGCGCCGATCAGGCTTTATCGCTACAAGTGGTCACACCCACGGGTGAGATTGTTGAATGTTCGGATGAAGAACATGGCGAGTTATTTGAACGGGTGATTTTGGGTTACGGACAATTTGGTATTATTACGGAAGCCACGCTAAAAATTCGCCCCTACACACCCTTGCGTATGCATTATTTTTATTATTCTTCATTGAAACCGTGCGTTGAAGATTTATTGATGTTGGATCAATCACAAAGCTGTGATTACACAGGCATGTTAACCATGATGGATTCTGCGATTACCTTATTGGTGGCATTTGATAGTGAAGAGCGAGAAAGTACGTTTATGGCATACTATCAAGAACGCTTGTCTGGTTATGGTGAATTGGGCTTTGCTTTACGTTTGGCAGCCAATTTTTCTTGGCGACCTTGGAAGTGGAAAGAAGCGTTTTTTTTATTGCAACGAAAACGCGAATTATTTCCCGATTTAGAACCAGTCCACCACATGCAACATGGGCAAATGTATGATCGTACAGCGGTATTTTCCAAGGCTGTTTGGAAGCATTGGGGAGATAGACACATGGTGATTCCTGACCTTGCGACCAATGCGGATAAAATTGTCGATGCGGTTGAACGTGGCAATGCGGTATGTCGTAAATATTTTCCTTATTATACCCTCTATTGCGTCGGCATTCGCTTGCGTGAAGAACATCAATCTCATTACGAATTATCGAGCATACCTTCTGATGCCAAGGGTTTTGCGTACGGCTGTGAGTTTGAACCGATGTATCATGGGCAAAGCTATAGTCGTGATACCCTGCAATCATTCAAGAATGAGATTTACGATGTTGGTGTGGAACTCGAAACCAGTTATTACCGCTTTGGCGGCATGATGAAGGCTTATATTCGCCGAGCTTTGGGCGATGATGTGGTTGAAAAACACCTCAAGCTGAAACAAGAGGCTGATCCAGCGATGATTCTGAATCGGGATGTTATTTTTTAATAGTGTAGTCATTCAAGTATAAAGCTAAACCGTCACCCCGTCGTCACCCTCGAATGCTTGTATCGAGGGTCTTTTGATTCAAACATTAGATCTCCGATAAAAGAACTCGGGCATGACGATATTTTCATGCTTGAACTACTATAATCAAATCGCCAACTGGCGTAGCACTTCAAACAATGCAACGCCAGTTGCCACTGAAACATTCAACGATTCAATACTTCCCGGCATCGGAATATGCACCAATTGATCACACGATTCTCGGACTAAACGTCGCATTCCTGCGCCTTCTGCACCCATGACTAAGGCATTCTTTCCACTAAACTTGGTTTGATAAATATCACTGTCTGCTTCTCCTGCCAAACCTGATACCCAAAAACCTGATTGTTTTAAATCTTCTATGGTGCGTGACAAATTTGTCACCCGAATCACAGGTAGACGCGATAAAGCACCACACGCACTTTTTGCCACCACAGGTGAATCCAAGTTGGCTGCATGATCTTTGGGTACAATCAAAGCCAAACATCCAGCTGCTTCGGCTGTACGAATACACGCACCTAAGTTATGTGGATCGGTGACTTGATCCAACAATAAAACCAAACCTGATGTTTGTTCGGATACCGTTTTTAACCATGTTTTAAAATCAATCAAACCCTGTGGATGAAGCCTAGCAATCACCCCTTGATGCGGTACGCCTTCTGCTAAACGTTCCAAAGCTTCACGCGGTACAAACGTCACACGCACCCGTTGTTTTTTTGCCAAATAGACCAATTCATTTAATCGGGGATGGGTTTTTCCTTTTAAAATGAGTAATTCATCCAATGCTTCATCTGAATCCAAAGCATGTTTGACTGCGTGAATGCCTGCTAATATTGCCATGTATTACCTCT
>JAUZQL010000204.1 GCA_030950975.1 Mariprofundaceae bacterium
TGGTAAATTAATGTGAATGCCTGAGTTGAAAATATTTATTTTGGGGATGACGATACTTTCATACCTGAATGACTATATATAAACGAAGAAGTTAAATATCAAACGTCGCAATCACTGGCGCATGATCTGAAAACCAAGTATCGGTGTAAACGCGAATATCTGTGCAGCTAGAAGCGGTATTCGGGGTGCAAAGATGATAATCAATGCGCCAACCCACATTGTTGGTGCGCGCTTTGCCACGATTGGACCACCATGAATATTGTTCTTTTTCAGGATAAAGTTGGCGAAAAGCATCCACAAAACCATGATTGGACAATAAATCATCCATCCAAGCACGTTCTTCGGGTAAAAATCCAGAGTGTTTACGGTTGCCACGCCAGTTTTTAATATCAATATTATTGTGCGCAATATTGATATCGCCACACAAGATGATTTCTCTACCTTGTTCTTTTAAGCGACAAATAAACGGTAAAAAACGAGTTAAAAAGCTCATTTTAAACGCCTGACGTTCATCCGACGATGAACCTGAAGGAAAATAAGCACTGATAACGGACAAATTGCCAAAATCAGCCTGCACAAAGCGACCTTCACGATCAATATCAGACCAGTCCACCGATTCATCTACCGAAGCCAAACCAATATGAACGGCATCAGGCTTCATACGACTATAGAGTGCCACGCCTGAATAGCCTGCTTTTTCTGCGATATGATAGAAACAATGATAAGCTTCAGGTTTCGCTGGCTCTGGAATTTGATGTTCTTGGGCTTTGAGTTCTTGCAAACATAACATATCTGCATCCTCATGTTGAAACCACTCCCAAAAACCTTTTCGAGTTGCCGCACGGATACCATTAAGGTTCGCTGTAATAATTTTCATATCATATCCAACGCATAGTATTGATTGCAATATTGACATGATAAGGTTACTTGATTGTGATCGTCGACCAATTCTTTAAGACCTTCTGGATTCATACTTTTTAAAATATTTTCCATCTGTTGCCTTGAACAATTGCATTGATAAGCATAAGCATCACGCCCCACGACTTTACAATGTAGGCTATTCAATGATTCTAAAATCTGTTCAGGTGTATTTTTTTCCAATGTCTCATTCGGAATTTTAGCCAAGCTTTCGACCGCTTGAAACCAATCATCATCTGAGCAACCTGGCATGGCTTCAATCAAAATCGCTAAATCACCAAACAAGACCACATCCGCATGAGTTTGCACCGATTGATTCAAATAATGCACGATATGATCAGCAAGGTATTCCGATTGATGTTCTATGGTGGAGACATACGGTTGACCAAAACCCAAATCACGCACCGTTGAAATATGCAGTGTATCTCCCATCCACGATGCCATGCCACCTTTCTGATTGCGTTGACCTTTGTTATTTTCTTGCCAATTCACATAACCACGCACTGCTCCTGAACGTGATTCACATAATATCCGTTGAATGGGCGCTTGAGCTTGCTGGCTATCCAATTGTAAAACTTGACGAACACC
>JAUZQL010000205.1 GCA_030950975.1 Mariprofundaceae bacterium
GATAGACGTCGTTTGCGGCATCGTCTGAAATGCTTAGGCATGGCAGAATTGGATGTTTGGCTTTCCCCGTTGAATGAAGCATTGCTCAGTAACGATGAAGCGATTATTGCTGAAATTGATCGTTTATTGCAAAGGGAATCACCCGAATTATTTTGGCTAATGCACCATCCAGATGAAATACCAAAGCTTTTAAGACCGTGGTTGCTCGCTGACAACTAATCTTAAGGATGCTCCGCTGTGGGGGTGCGGCTTTAGCCGCGCTAAATGAACTTCTAGCCTACTTGCAATGTTAACAAGCGTTATTTCCAAATACTTGTATTGAAAATATCTATCCATAGATTCTCGACACAAACTTTCGAGAATGAGAATCAGTGGATACACTGAATAGCGATTCAAATCACGATGTCGCCAACCTTAAAACAACCATTAGTTTACTATCCCCCACCCATTTAAAGGAAACAACATGAGCCAAACCAACTTTGCAAGTCTAGCTATCAACGACTTATTGATTCAAAATCTTGCAACACTTCATTATCAGAGCATGACACCCATTCAAAGCCAAAGTTTGCCAGCGATTTTAGAGGGTAACGATGTCATCGGACAAGCCAAAACAGGCTCAGGAAAAACCGCCGCTTTTGGTTTAGGATTATTGAATAAACTCACTATTTCAGATTTACATGTCCAAGGTTTGATATTATGCCCAACCCGTGAATTAGCCGATCAAGTTAGCAAAGATTTACGCAAACTTGCGCGTACGCTTAGCAATGTAAAAATTCTTACCCTTGCAGGTGGCTTACCTTTCAAAGCACAAGCTTCATCGTTGGCTTATGGTGCGCATATTGTAGTTGGAACTCCAGGGCGTATTTTGGATCATCTCGAACGTGAACATTTGGATTTAACGCAGGTGACAACATGCGTACTGGATGAAGCGGATCGCATGTTAGATATGGGTTTTCAAGAGGCATTGGATAGCATTGCCAAACATGTTCCCAAAGAGCGCCAAACCTTATTATTCAGTGCGACGTTTCCTGAACATATTCAACATATTAGCCAACATCTGATGCAACAACCCGTTCACATCCAAGTCAACGATCAACACAATCAAGATTGCATTGAGCAGCATTTTTATGAAATCAATCCACTCGATGATCGGATTCAA
Organism: Mariprofundaceae bacterium; assembly: GCA_030950975.1. Classification (GTDB taxonomy): domain Bacteria; phylum Pseudomonadota; class Zetaproteobacteria; order Mariprofundales; family Mariprofundaceae. The sequence goes on from JAUZQL010000205.1 coordinate 1,160, forward strand.
ATGTTGAGCAAAATTTTATCTGCTTATCCAGTTGAATCGACCATTGTTTTTTGCAATACCAAACGAGATACAAAAGATGTAAGCAATGCTTTAATTTATCAAGGCTTTAGCGCCTTGGCTTTGAATGGTGATTTAGAGCAATGGGAACGCGATCAAGCGATGATTCGTTTTGCCAATCAAAGCATCAGCATTCTTATTGCGACGGATGTGGCTGCCCGAGGTTTGGATATTAAAGATTTGGACTTGGTGGTGAATTATCACATTGCCCAAAGCCCTGAAACGCATGTGCATCGTATGGGACGTACAGGACGTGCAGGAAAACAAGGCATCGCGTGTTCCATTTTCAGCCAAAAAGAATCATTTAAAGTGACTCGTTTAGGGGATTATCTTGAACGTAACATCATAGGTGAGAGCTTGGATGTAAGCCCTAAAGAACAGAAAACAACCCGACAAGACCGTATGACGACTTTACAAATCGGTGGTGGTAAAAAACAAAAAATTCGTGCTGGTGATATTTTGGGAGCCTTAACAAGCGAAGGTGGTATTGAAGGCAAACAAGTGGGTAAAATCCATATTTTAGATCAATGGGCTTATGTGGCTGTTGAACGTTCGGTCGTGAATCAAGCCTTCAAAAAGCTCAATGATGGACTATTAAAAGGTAAAAAATTCAGAGTTCGCCGTATTTAATTGCTTGCTTGTTGGATGATATAGTAGTTCAAGTATGAAAGTACCGTCATCCTGTAGTCTTTTCATCAGGGATGACGTATTTTTCCCATGACGCTAAAAATTAAGGACAAACAAAAAAAGGAGCCCCAAAGGACTCCTTTTTAACTGCTCTTGAAAAACAAGATCTTATATGGTGCGCCCAACTGGACTCGAACCAGTGGCCCACGGATTAAAAGTCCGCTACTCTACCAACTGAGCTATAGGCGCATATTCAAGAGCTAATACCCTTCGAACGGCGCGAACTTTAGCGTCCAAATATCCATCGTCAA
>JAUZQL010000206.1 GCA_030950975.1 Mariprofundaceae bacterium
CGTGATGACCATCTATCTGATTTGATTGGTTTTGAATACTCGAAGTGGAAAACAGATGATGCAGTCAATAATTTCATGCATGAATTGGCAGGTATCAAACATCGCACCCAAAATATCGAACATGCCATTGTGCCCATTATCATGGATGGCGAAAATGCTTGGGAACACTTCTATGAAAATGGTGTACCCTTTTTAACGCAATTGTATCAAACCATTGCCAATCACCCTGATTATGAACTCACTACATTTAGTGATTACTTAGCCCAACACCCTGCTTCCACACCTTTGAAAAAAATGGTCGCAGGTTCTTGGGTGTATGGCAATCTATCCACGTGGATTGGTGACCATGCGAAAACACGGGCTTGGGAATTGTTAATTGAAGCTAAAAAAGCATACGATTTATATGCGCCTAAGTTGACAGGAACATCTGCCGAAGAAGCAAGCGAACAATTACGTATTTGTGAAGGTTCGGATTGGTGTTGGTGGTTTGGTGATTATAATCCATCCGATGCTGTGCGTGATTTTGACACTTTATACCGTCAACATTTGAAAAAACTTTATCAACTTTTGGGTGTAGATACACCTGACAGCTTAAACCAAGCTATTTCATCGGGTGGTGGTGATGCTGAAGGTGGCGGTGCGATGCGTCGTGGTGGTGCAGGCGAATAACATGACATCTTTATCACAACGTCAATCGGGTGTTTTACTGCATATTACGTCACTTCCAGGACCGTTCAATCACGGTGTTGTGGGTGAAGAAGCCTGTCAATTTATTGAGCGCATTCAACATGCTGGTTATCGTGTTTGGCAATTCCTTCCGCTTGGTCCAACCCATGCGCATGGCTCACCTTACGAATCTCTTTCTTCTTCAGCCGCCAACCCTGAATTGATTGATTTACGTCAAGTGGCTCAACAAGGTTGGCTATCAGATACGGACGTGCAACGGGTGATTGATGGCGAGTTATTGCCATGTACAGCTCGAGCCAAAGCAGCTTTGACATTTTACCAACAACTTGAAAGTGATGCGACATTAAGTCGTCAATTGGCTGAATTTCAACAAGGGCAAGCCCACTGGTTGGATGATTACGCCTTGTTTATGGCGTTAAAAATTGCCCATGAAGGTATGCCTTGGTGGAAATGGCCGGTTGCTTTAAGAGATAGGCAAACGGTTGCGATTACTGCTGCAAAAGAAACGTTAGCTGGATATATTCAACAAGTTATTTTTGAACAATTTATATTTCATCAACAATGGCAACATCTCAAACAACATGCGGAACATTGTGGTGTTCAATTGTTTGGTGATTTACCCATTTATGTTGCGCATGATTCATCGGATGTGTGGGCAAACCGTGATTATTTCACGGTGAATGAAGTGGGCTTATGCGATGAAGTAGCGGGTGTTCCTCCTGATTATTTTTCTGAAACGGGACAGCGTTGGGGCAATCCGCTTTATGTCTGGGATAACTTACAAGCATCCCATTTTTCATGGTGGATTCAACGTATTGAAGTACAAATGCAACGGATGCACATGATTCGTATTGATCATTTTCGTGGTTTAGAATCTTTTTGGGCGATTCCTGCTCATCGTGATGATGGTATTGAAGGTGAATGGCGCAAAGCTTTGGGGCGTGAGTTATTGCAAGCCTTGCACGAGCATTTTGGGAAACTTCCATTGATTGCCGAAGATTTAGGTTTGATTACGCCTGAAGTCACTGCTTTACGTCAAGATTTTGATTTACCAGGTATGAAAATCTTGCACTTTGCCTTTGGTGGTGATGCCAATAATCCTTACTTACCTCATCATCATACGCAAGATATGGT
>JAUZQL010000207.1 GCA_030950975.1 Mariprofundaceae bacterium
GCTTTGCATTCTCACCATTGGCTTGTGGCCAACAGGACATATTCAAGATGTGCCTATCTTGGCGTGGATCAATATTGTCTTATTACTGATTATTTCCATGACACTATCGATTTATGGCATCTATTTATTGCGTCAAATATCATCACCACCGGGGTCACGATTACGCGCTAAACTCGTGTTGGGTTTGGTGGGCATGTTGCTTATTCCTGCGGGTACCTTGCAATTGGCTGCCAACCAAATGGTTGAACGAGGCATGAATACATGGTTCGATATGCGTGTGGATACCCTGTTAGATCGTGCCTTAAAGCTTGCTCAAGGTTTTTATTCACGCATTGATCAAGATTTACAACGCAATATTCAACAATACAGTCAAGACACTTTGCTTATTTCTGATCTGGCAGGCTTACCTCATAGTTATCGTCATCTAAATAGTCGGCTGAATGATATCATTCATCATGAAGGCTGGGATAATTTGCAAATTTATGATCGCAATGAACGATTGATTGCTGCATTACAATTGGAAGGACTTGCCACCATGCAAGCAGAAGCTTGGAGTCAGCAAGCCCGTTTAAGTTTTACATTAGGAAAAGTGCGAAGTGAGCTTGTTCATCATGGCGAAGAGGAAACGATGGTCGCTTATGCGCCGATGTTTATCCAAAACCATGCGGTTGCGCTGATGAAAGCCAGTGTCACCTTACCCCCTGAGCTGATTCAACATGCACGCGCTGTTGAATCGGATTACCGAACGTATCGTTCACTGGAACGAAATCGTCAATTGATTCGTAAAATATTCACCCAAAGTATGTTATTTATTACCTTGATTGTGGTCATCGGGGTGGGTTTTGTGGCCATTATTTTTTCTCGGCATTTAACACGCCCTATCGGTCAATTGGCGCGTGCTTTAGAACAAGTGACCGAAGGTGATTTTAATGTTCATATTCCTCAAGCCCCTGATGATGATTTGGGTGCTTTGGTCACATCATTCAACCGTATGGCCTTACGCATGAAACAAAATATTGAGGCATTGGAACATGTTCAAGTTGATTTGACCCAAGCTTTAAAGAGTAGTCAACAACGTCAATACGTTTTGGAAACATTGCTTAGCAACTTGCAAAATGGTGTTATTCTCATTAACGAGGAAGGTGAAATTCGCCTCATCAATCAATCCTTTCGTCAACTTTTCGGCTTATCCACACCTGAGTGGGTGGCAGGCAAAGCATTGGCAGACATCGCATCGCATTATTTACCCTTAATTGCTGACTTTTATAATGAACTTCACCACCAGCAACATCATAGCCTACAACGTGAATTAGAATGGACGATGGATGGAAAAGTTTATCATATTTTAGCGCGTGGTGAGCGTCTTAAAGCCTCCGAAGAAACAGGTTTTTCAGGCTATTTGCTTCTTTTTGATGATGTAACAGCGCTATCGGATGCTCAAAAAAATCGGGCATGGGCTGAAGTGGCACAACGACTAGCACATGAAATTAAAAATCCATTGACACCGATTAAATTGGCTGCGGAACGACTTCAACGTCGTTTTCGTCAACAGGTTGAACCGACAGATATTTTTGACCGCTGCACGGGAGCAATTATTGGGCAAACAGAGCGTTTGCAACGTCTGATTTCTGATTTTTCCACACTTTCCCGATTGCCTGAACCACATTGCAAGAAAGTCGCCTGCCACACCTTATTGGAAGAAATGCGAGATTTATACAGTGCTTATCCGCGTGTGAAGATTGATACCTTGATGTCCAATGTTTATGCGCATTGTGATGCAGATCAAGTTCGCCAAGTATTGATTAACTTGATGGAAAACGCTTTGGCAGCTACTTCAGAGCAGCAGCAAACCATTCATCTATACATCAAACAGGAAGGGCAAAGCATTGCTTTTCATCTTGAAGATAACGGTGAAGGTATTTCCGATATTCACCAAGCTCATTTATTTGATGCCTATTATTCAACCAAAGCAGAAGGCTCTGGGTTAGGGCTTTCGATTGCCAAACGTATTGCAGATGAGCATGGCGGTGATTTATTGCTTATATCACCTGCAAAGCCCACGCATTTTTGTTTACATTTACCAACGCATCCTGAACAAAGCACGTGATTTTCAGGTACGGAGAAGCTATGAATCAAAGTATTATGATTGTTGATGATGAGCCTGCTATTCGTGAATCATTGGAAGGTTTATTTGAAGATGAGATGTATCGTGTCAGTAGTGCGCCTTCAGGCGAAGAAGCTGTTGCGCGTTTTCGTAAACAATCGGTCGACTGCGTTTTACTTGATATATGGATGCCCGGTATTGATGGGCTTGAAACCATGTTGCGTTTACATCAAATGGATAACGATTTACCGATTATTATCATGCCTGGTCATGCGACCATTGATACAGCGGTTCGTGCGACTCGCCAAGGTGCGTATGATTTTGTCGAAAAACCCTTTTCATCTGAAAAACTTCTTGTTTTTGTGCGCAATGCGCTTGATAAACGACAATTATTGCGTGAAAATTATGAATTAAAAGATGATGTACAACAACAAACACGGCATGAACTATTGGGTGAAAGTCAGCCGATTCAAGCGGTGCGTCAATTGATTCAACGCATTGCTGTAAGCGATACGCCCGTGCTTATTTTAGGTGAACATGGCACAGGCAAAGCAGTTGCAGCCCGCATGTTGCATGTACAATCCAAGCGCAAAGATAAACCGTTTATTGATATGAACCTTGCCAGTATTCCAGAATCACAACTTGATTCGGAAATTTTTGGTCATGAAAAAGGCGCTTTTCCCGGCGCTCTACATGCCCAACATGGTCGCTTTGAACGTGCGCATGGTGGCAGCCTTTTCTTCGATGAAATTAGTGATATGAGTTTAAGTACACAGGCTAAAATATTAAGAGCCATGCAAGAACGTCGTATTCAGCGTTTGGGGAATCCAACACGTATTCCTGCCAATGTTCGTATCATGGGGGCAACATCACAATCACCAGAAAAGCTTTTGAAAGCGGGAGAGTTACGGGAAGATTTTTATTATCGCTTAAACGTCATTACCATTCAAATGCCACCTTTGCGAGATCGTCTGGAAGATTTGCCGTTACTGATTCAGACACTTGCCTATGAACAAGCCCAACTATTGGGCGGAGAGCCTGTTCAATTTAATGATGAAAAAGTGATGGCTGCGATGCAGAGTTATCCTTGGTTGGGCAATCTTCGTGAATTAAGAAACTACATAGAACGCTGTCATATTTTACATGCAGGGCAATCCTTAACGATACACACCATGCCAAGCCTTGATATGAATATACCTAAACTTCAACATGCGCCTATACGTTCAGATGAACATCACAGTAATGTGAGCTTTAGTGATGCACGCAAAGCCTTTGAACGGCAGTATTTATTACAACATTTGAATGATAATGACTGGAACATCAGTCAAACGGCGGCAAAAATCGGTATGGAGCGTAGCCAATTGCATCGTAAAATAAAAAGTTTTGCTTTGACGCAAACGGAGTCCGATGGATGAATATTTTGATTCTTGGTGCGGGAGAAGTTGGCTTTCATATTGCCTCACGGCTTGCTGCCGAAGGTAATAATGTTTCGGTCATTGATAATGATGCCGAACGTTTACAAGGTGTTGCTGATTCAATGGATGTGAAGACGGTGTTTGGACATGCCGCACATCCCAGTGTTTTGGAACAAGCTGGTGCAGCAGATGCCGAATTATTGATTGCTGCAACGACCAATGATGAAATCAATATGTTGGCATGCCAAGTTGCCCATTCTTTATTCAAAGTGACCACCAAAATAGCACGTATTCGTGAACCTGATTATATCAATGCCAGTGGTTTGTTTGGGCGCGATGATTTACCCATCGATTTGATGATTTCTCCAGAAAAAGAAGCCGCAAACTCCATCATTAAACGTTTTCAAATTACATCGACTGTGGATGCTCAAGAATTTGCCGATGGTAAAGTTCAATTATTGGGGATGCATATTCCACCCAAAGGGGAACTGGCAGGTGTCGACTTCAAAGAGTTGCATGAAGTGTTGGGGGATTTACCCATCTATGTTGTGGCACATGAACGCAATCAACATTGGGGTATTCCTAAATCCAATACCGTATTGTTAGCGGGTGATCGTATTTATGTTGCGGTCGCCACATCCGATGTGGAAAGATTATTGGAAAAAGTAGGCTCTGATACGAGTCAACAGCGAAAACAAGGTCGAAAAGTCATGATGATTGGTGGTGGCAATGTAGGCTATCTGGTGGCTCAAAAACTTGAAACAATGGATGTTGATACTTGTCTCTTTGAATGCAATTCCTCGCGTGCTGATTGGCTAGCAGAAACATTACATCATACCCATATTATTAAAGGTGATGCCTTGGATCGAAAACTTCTTGAAGAAGAAGGTATCGAAAATGTGGATGATTTTTTAGCGCTCACCAATGATGATGAAACCAATATTTTAGGTAGTATGATTGCGAAAAAATATAAGGTTGATCATATCGTTACCTTGATTAATCGTGGTGTTTATAATGAACTAAGTCATGAAATTGGTTTAGAGGTGACGGTTTCGCCACGATTAACCACCACTTCCACGATTTTACGGCATATTCGTAAAGGTCGTATTTTTGGACTATCGTCATTGGGTGATGGAAGTTTAGAAGTCTTAGAAGCCGAAGCACTCAAAACATCTGCGATTCTCAATACACCGCTCAAAGATCTTACTTTACCTGATAATACCATTATTGGCGCAGTCATCCGTCAAGATCAAGTCATTATTCCCAATGGATATACAGTGATTGAAGCTCACGATCATGTCCTTTTGGTTTCTCAAGGAAGTAATTTGAAAGAAGTTGAGAAATTATTTGAAGTTCGTTTGGAATTCTTTTAATGCATTTTAAAGGCGTTTTTTGGACACTCGGTATCCTTATTTGTCTTTTTGGTATCAGCATGATGATTCCAGCGGCTATTTCATGGTATTATGAATCAGGGCATAGCCTGCAATTTATGCTTGCAGGCGGCATGACCGCTGGGTTTGGTGGGTTGTTACAATTTTTTGGAGGTCGCCCCGAACGCCTCAGTCATAAAGATGGCTTTCTTATTGTGGTTTTAGCTTGGGTGACATTATCAATGTTGGGTGCGATTCCTTTTTGGACAACTGGTACATGTAGCAATTTAGTCGACGGTTTGTTTGAATCAACATCAGGCTTAACCACCACAGGCGCAACGATTCTGACTGATTTAGAACACACGCCACCTGCCATTTTATTTTGGCGTTCCATGCAAGAATGGTTGGGAGGTATGGGAATTATTGTATTGGCAGTTGCTGTGATGCCACTGCTAGGTGTGGGGGGGATGCAACTTTTTCGTGCTGAAGCCCCCGGGCCAGTGAAGGATAAATTAACGGCACGCGTCACCGAAACAGCCAAGGCATTGTGGTATATTTATTTACTCATGACCATTATTGCAGCGCTTAGTTTTTGGGTCGCAGGGATGACGTTATTTGATGCCATCAATCATGCCATGACCACGGTTGCGATTGGTGGATTTTCAACCCATGATGCGAGTATGGGCTATTATGATTCCTTATGGATTCGTGGTATGTGTGTATTATTTATGTTTTTAGCAGGTATCAATTTTACTTTGCACTTTGCAGCCTTGCGTAAAGGATTTCATCTTAAAACGTATTTCTTTGATGATGAGTTTCGGACTTATTTGAAATGGTTGAGCAGCTTAATTGTCTTGCTTGGACTGTTCACTTTGGCAACCCATAAAGGTACTTGGGATGAAGTTATTTTTAATGCAGTGGCTGTTGCAACGACCACTGGATTTGCGGTCAGTGATTATGCCCAATGGCCACCTGCGACATCCTTATTATTATTTGTAGCCATGTTTATTGGTGCGTGCGCTGGATCTACAGGTGGTGGCATGAAAGTGGTTCGGGTGTTGCTGTTATTTCGTCAAGGCATGCGAGAAATTCATCGTTTGATTCATCCTCATGCAGTGATTTATGTCAAAATAAACAGTCAAAGTGTCTCACCCACAGTGATGCAAGCACTTTGGGGATTTTTTGTATTGTACATGGTTTGTTTTGTGGTGGTGGCGATTTTATTGGCATCAACAGGTGTGGATATGTTGACTTCCTTATCCGCATCGGCTGCTTGCATTACCAATACTGGGCCGGGTTTTGGTGATGTTGGACCTGCTTCAACATACACGAGCTTGCCAGATTTAGGTAAATTCATTCTACTTTTTGCCATGATTCTTGGACGCTTGGAAATATTTACCTTTTTTGTCTTGCTTGTCCCTGAATTTTGGAAACGTTAATGGCAATCTAACTCAGTCTCTAAAGGATAAATTATGAATATTCTTATTTCATTTCATTCAGATTATGGGCACACAGAAAAAATGGCGTTTGCTATTGCAGCAGGTTGCCAAGCGAGTTTTCCTGATGCCTGTATCAAAACATTAACAGCCGAACAAACACAATTGGCTGATTTTGAACATGCCGATATTATTTTCTTAGGTACACCTGTGCATATGGGCTCGATGGCTTGGGGCATGAAAAAATTATTGGATAGTACTTCCAAACTTTGGATGGAAGAATTGTTGGAAGGAAAAGTTGGTGGTGTTTTTGCTTGTTCAGGGGGTTTAGGTGGGGCAGGAGGAGGCATTGAACAAACACTGATTTCCTTGCACTCCTTATTATTGGAACATGGGATGACAGCCGTAGGCTTTCCTAAAAGTCTATTGGGTTATGCTGATGCAGGCATTCAATGGGGGGTTGCTGCACGTACGAGTAATCATGAAGGCATGCCAGAAGCGATTAGTGAACAAGCTTTGACAGCATGTCGTAGTTATGCCGCACATGTTTGCCATATTGCTGATAAATTACGTTAAAACTTAACCATCAATGAATACCATTTGACTCGTATCGCCGTGATATTCGGCGCGACTCCAACAGGCATAAGGCATGGAGATGTCACGCGTATATGCAATGGGCTTGCCTTCAATGTGTGCAATCAACATGCGTGTACTACCTGAATGCCCCACCACCAACACATGTTGTTTGGCATAGGTTGCACAAATATCTTGCCAGAAATCAGCGATGCGTATGCGTAATTCTTCAGGCGATTCGCCCTTTGGGGGGCGCATTCCTGTGGGGTCAACACGCCACAATGCCAACATACCCGGATAATCACATTCAATCTCCGCATGTGTTTTATCTTCCCAATCCCCATAATGCATCTCTGCCATTCGTTCATCGCTGATACAAACAATGCCTTTTTCTTTCGCCCATGCTTGTGCAGGTTCCAAACAACGCTTTAACGGTGAACTAATAATAACATCCACATCGTTGGCAATATGTTGCCAAACCCGATTCATAGCATCACGCCCTTCAGTGGTTAAATAGCCTTCCACTCGTCCACGATATTTTACCCCACCTTGCAATGCACCATGTCGCAATAAATCCACAATCACTATTCAGTCTCCCCATCATTTCCATGTGTTTGTATCGTACTTATTTGTTATCCTGCGCCATCATTTCCTACAAGGATCTTCATATGCTTAAAGATTTTGACTTAACTGACCCAAAAAACATCGAAGCCATGAAATATGTACGTGGCTTACTAAATTATATGGGCGAAAACCCTGATCGCGAAGGCTTACAAGACACACCTGCTCGTGTTTTATCCGCGATGCACGAACATTTCAAGGGTTATCAAGAAGATCCCAAAGAACACTTGCTCAAAACTTTTGAAGAAGTTGAAGGTTATGATGAAGTTGTTTTAGTCTCTGATATTGATTTGCACAGTCATTGCGAGCATCACCTTGTACCGTTTGTCGGCAAAGCTCATGTCGCTTATATTCCCAATGGTCGTGTTGTCGGCTTATCCAAACTGGCTCGTGTTGTGGATGGTTATAGCAAACGTTTACAAGTTCAAGAAAAGCTAACCATGCAAATTGCGCAAGCGATTGAAGAAGTATTACAACCATCAGGTGTGGCTGTGATTATCCAATGCCAACATTTTTGCATGTGCCACCGTGGTGTTCAAAAAGCAAATACTTGGACGACGACTTCAAAATTAACGGGTGCTTTTTTGAATAACCCATCATCACGTTCAGAACTTTTCCAATTGATTGATATGAATCATTGATATGATACAAGTGATGATGTTACGCACTTGGATGCGAATGACGGTCTGCGTAACATCAGTCAATGATACGAATATCTTCCACATCCAATAATGTAGATGTCATCAT
>JAUZQL010000208.1 GCA_030950975.1 Mariprofundaceae bacterium
TGACAGTGGTTTGATAAGGTTCAATCGGTCGCAATTTAAGAATAGGATCTTTAGCGTTTGGAATCATCGTAAAATCAGGCCATACCAAATTGTTCAAAAAGTGTTTGGATATGGTATCTAAATTGTCTTGTAAACTATGAATGGTGATATAGCGATTGACAATTTCACCTGAAAGTCGTTTCAAGGAGCGGTTATCTGCTAAAAAAGCAATATCTTGAATGTGATCTAAGTGTGTATGGGATATAAAAGCATGCTCAATATGCCGTTGTTCTTCCAAGGTTAAAATAATAGTCGGAGAACCAGCATCTAACAAAATAGTATCATTGATCAGAAAAGAGCTGAGATGGAAGCCTAAAAGTTGCCCGCCATAACATCCCAATACACGAATCTTCATGCTTGTAATGCTTCTTTCATGGATGATGCCGCATCTTTTAAAGCCTCGTTCATGGCTTCTATATGTGTGATGTTTTGAGGAACAGTGTTTACAAAATGACTGCCCACAACCACACCATCAGCAAAATCCCCGACTTCTTGAGCTTGTTTCGCAGTCTTCACACCAAAACCAACACACACAGGCAAATCAGTATGCACACGAATATGGTTGACCTGCTGTTGAATCGCTTCCATGTCGCCCATATTTGCCCCTGTAATGCCGTTGAGTGATACATAATAAATGAAACCACTGGCATGTTTGCAAACCAATTGAATGCGTTCTTCCGTTGATGTCGGAGAAAGCAATAAAATACGATCCAAACCATGTTTTTGAAAAATACCATCACAAATATGACCTTCTTCGGGTGGAATATCCACCAAAAGTACAGCATCGACACCTGCCTCAACCGCTTGCTTGGCAAAGTTCTCAAAACCTATGACAAAAGGGATATTGGCATAACCCATCAACACAATCCCCAAATCAGGGTGCTGTTGGCGAACTTGGGCAGTAAGTCGAAAAACATCTTGAATATGCGCACCCGATGCCAAAGCACGTTCACTGGCAGCTTGAATCACGGGGCCATCCGCCATCGGATCCGAAAACGGCATGCCAATTTCCAAAATATCACTTTGATCCGCCAAGGTGTTTAATAATAGTTCTGAGCTTGTTAAATCGGGGTCACCTGCGGTAAGGTAACTGACTAAAGCTGCTCTTTGATTTGATTTACAACGAGCAAAGACATCCGATAAACGACTCATTGATCACCTTCCTTCGCATCTTCTGCCAATTTATCCATGACTGTTCCCAAATCCTTATCGCCACGCCCTGATAAATTCACCAACACGATTTGCTCTGGATTCATACTGGCTGCAATGCGCATCCCCGCAGCAATGGCATGACTGGATTCCAAAGCTGGAATAATACCTTCCACTTGCGTTAATGTTTGAAAGGCTGCCAAGGCTTCGTCATCCGTTGCACTATCCACATCCAAACGCCCAGATTCCATCATGGCTGCCAATTCTGGCCCTACACCTGGATAATCCAAACCTGCTGAAATACTATGCGTCGGCTGCACTTGTCCTTCATCATTTTCCAATAAATAACTTAAACTACCATGAATAATACCAGCTTTGCCTTTGCAAAGTGCGGCGGCATGTTGCTTTGTTTCAAGTCCACAACCTGCTGCTTCCACCGCAACCAAACGAATATCATCGTCTTGCAATGGATGCAATAAACCAATGGCATTTGAACCACCACCCACACAAGCCACAGCAACATCGGGTAATTTCCCTGCTTGAGCTAAACATTGTGCGCGTGCTTCTTGACCAATCACCGTATGAAATTGACGTACCATCAATGGAAAAGGATGTGGTCCTGCCGCCGTACCAAAGATATAAAACGTATCTTCACAATTGGCGACCCAGACTCGCAACGCCTCATTCACCGCATCTTTAAGCGTTGCCGTTCCTGAATCCACAGGAATCACATTGGCACCCAGTAGTTTCATGCGAAAAACATTCGGTGCTTGGCGGCGCATATCTTCACGCCCCATATAAATATCACACTGCAGACCAAATAATGCCGCCACAGTTGCGGTTGCAACCCCATGTTGACCCGCACCCGTTTCAGCAATCACTTTCTTTTTGCCCATACGATGCGCCAACAATGCCTGACCAATGGTATTGTTTAGTTTGTGTGCGCCAGTGTGATTCAAATCTTCACGTTTTAAGTAAATCTGAGCGCCACCAAGCTCTTTAGAGAGACGTTTGGCGTGATATAACGGCGTAGCACGTCCAGCATAATGTTTGAGTAAGGATAAACGTTCTTGTTGAAATGCTTCATCTTGCCAAGCTTCAAAAAAAGCGGTTTCGATTTCTTGCAATGGTTGCATCAATGTTTCGGCGGCAAAACAGCCCCCAAATAAAGTGCCGTTGGCAAGAAAGTGTCCACCCTCATCGGGCGCATGGTGAATCGTTAAATCATATGTGAAGTCAGTGCTCATACATCCTCTATTTATTTAAGCCTGTATGAATACGTTCAATCAAAGCTTTCATTTTTGTTGAATCTTTCATACCTGGAGAAATTTCTACGCCCGAAGATACATCGAGGGCAAACCATTGGCGACAAGCAAGCGCAGCATTGACATTGTTAATCTCAATCCCCCCCGCCAAAATAAGCGGGTAATCATGCTCAAACCCTTGCAGTAATGACCAGTCAAAACTGTGACCTGTGCCACCATAAACACCTTTGGGTGCTTTCGCATCAAGCAACACAGGGCAATCATACTGCTTTGCCCGCTTCAAATCATCGGCATGATTCACTGCAATGGCTTTGATCACACGTCGATGTTGCGCTTGGCAAAATTCAGGGCTTTCATCACCATGCAGTTGCACAACACCCAACGGACAACAACTTAAAACATCGTCAATTTCTTGCTGACTGGGATTCACAAACAAACCTACAGCCGACACAAACGGTGGAAGTTTGCGAATAATAGCTGCCGCTTTCATTGGTTCAATGTAACGCGGTGATTTTTTATAAAACACAAAACCCAAAGCATCAACACCCAAAGAGGAAGCAAGCAAAGCATCTTCCAAACGTGTAATACCACAAATTTTGGTGCGCGTCCGTAAGGGGGGGTGAGAGAAATAAGTCATGAGTGAAGCATAGTCAATCATGAGCCTGTCTGCATGTATTTAACTTTATTGATGTGACGCAGCTTGATGAAAAAAGAGTTATCCCTAAAATATTTTATCAAGTTATGAAAGCCTGACCCCCAATTCGCATGAAAGCCTGACCTCCAATTCGCACTTTGATGAAAAAGAAACATCATCCCCGAAATATTTTATCGGGGATCGAATGCTTAAAACAACAGACCCTCGACACAAGCCTTCGAGGGTGACGATGTAGGTTACATACGAACTTCCGACTTAAATGACTATCGTAAAAAAACTTCTCAAAAGCACCGAAACCCAAAAGTCATCACACCAATCAGTTTAAGCAAATTCCGGCAAGATATTGGCATCAAAGACAGGACCATCGACACAAACACGGCGGTATTTTTCTTGCCCATCTTCCAGTGTTTTGACCACACAACCCGCGCAACCACCCACCGCACATGCCATATATTCTTC
>JAUZQL010000209.1 GCA_030950975.1 Mariprofundaceae bacterium
CTATTGGGAGTAAAAGAGGTCACTTGATTACTTGCATTCAGTATTGCCACGCCTCGCGTCCCTTTCGGATATTTAAATCCCGAACGAGAGAAGCTCATGGTGTTCATGCCTAAGCCACCCGTCATTTGCAATCCGTTGCCAATATTCCAAGCACCATCCAAAGAAATATCAGTTAAGATGACTTTTCGCTGATTGGTTTGAACAATGCCATACGGTGAGTAATTCCAGTTTTCGCCCTTTTGATTGGCAATCAGCGTTGAGTTTGTGGTGATATAAAAACCGAAATCATCATTCACATGAGTATAACTGCTTGAACGTTGAATCATATTGTTCATCGGAGCCCCAGAGGCTGTGATCCCTGATGTGTTTTCATTGTATTGCACAGACTCAACACCGAGTGTTAGAAATGTTAGGTTTTCATCTGCTTGTACAGAAGCAACATTCATAGCTCCCAAAAAAGCTATTGCGACACTTATTTTTTTAATCATATTCACTCTCCTTAAATCTTAAAGAAATTGATGAACTTTTCGGTGTTAGGGCTGCGGAAACAAATAACTGATGTTACGCATATCATCATCCCGTGGTCTTTAAATTGAGAATCTAAACATTGATGCTTCTTTTTCATCCAAGTGCGTAACATCAGTCAATAATGATTTAAAAATCGATGTTCAAGGCGGCACTTACACGTGCCTCACGTGGAAATTGTTTGCCTTGGTATGAGGATTTTTTGGTACTCATTGCACCACCAATATCCAAACGGGCTGCCCATAAGTTCACGCCTAAACCTGCTGTAAATACAGTTCCAATATCATTTTGGGCAATGTTTTTATAGGCACCTGCACGCAAAGCAACAGCATGGAAAATATCCCATTCCAGTCCACCATTGATGTATTGAGTACTATAGTTGTTTAATGCGGATTGATTTTTGGTTAAATCTGCATCCAGTTCAACGGACACTGTATCCCAAGGCATATAAGAAAGTCCTAACTTAGCTTGCGGTTTTATTTCATACACATAACCCGAGGAATGTGTGAATTTTGGACTATTTAAATTACGCAATACAAGACCT
The DNA here is from genome assembly GCA_030950975.1 of Mariprofundaceae bacterium. Taxonomy (GTDB): domain Bacteria; phylum Pseudomonadota; class Zetaproteobacteria; order Mariprofundales; family Mariprofundaceae. Next base: position 1,070 of record JAUZQL010000209.1, read on the forward strand.
GCTTGAAATTCAGTCATCCGATACATCACACCTAAATCAATACCAAAACCAGATTTGGTTTCTTTTGATTGAGAAGATTGACTCTGAAAATTATTAGAGTTCTGATTAAATGCCGCTGTATAACCATCAATCACTTGAGCCTGAATATATTTCAAGCTGCCACCCACGGAAAGATTTGGACTAATGGCATAGCCATAGGATAAAGGAACTTCGGTTACAATAGCACCTTGATAACGAATTTGTGAGTTGTTATTGCTTAACGATCCTGTTGTGTTTGCAACGGTATTTAGAGCCTGAGTAATGTTGGCTTGTTGACCTTGTGCCGCAGGTGTGGCGGCAAGTTGGTTACCCACTTTGTTGATGGTTGCTTGAGTATAGCCTAGACCCACCAGTTGTGTTTGTTGAGCCGTCGTGAAATAGGTTGTAGTCGGAGCAGGAGCAAAGCCAGCAACAGCTTGTTGGACACCTGCTACGCCACCAGTAGCTCCTGTTGATAAACCTAGGTTTTGTGTATCCACTCGAGCGGAAACAGCGACTTCACCAAGTACCTGCACGCCCAAACCAAAGTTTTCAATGCGAATGCCACCCATACCATTGGCAAGAATACGTAAACCAGTTCCTGGAGCATTTAAGCCAGAAAGTTTGTTAATCAAAGTTAAAGAATCGAGTAATGGTTTTCCTGCCAGTGTCCCAGTAGTATTACCATTGATAGCCGATTGTACTGCACCGTAATCAATTTTCCCCATGGTATCGACTAAACCAGCTAAGTTTCCTTGTAAAGATACACCAGCCCCGACATCCGCACTGAAACCAAAATCTTTATTGCCCATGCCATTATTATCAGCAGCTTTCATAGCTGCAGAATCTTCGCCAAAAAAACCAAACGCAGCAGGATTCCAATAACTTGCATTGGTATCACGAAGCGAAGCAACACCTGCTCCTCCCAGACCCAATGCACGCACACCTGCGGGTTGAAATTCAGCCGCTGGCGCAAGCGGTGAA
>JAUZQL010000021.1 GCA_030950975.1 Mariprofundaceae bacterium
ATAGACATTGGCAATAAACACGGTCGCGACACCTTGCATCATGGCAGTCCCATCCATGTTGATCGTTGCACCAAAGGGCACAATGAATGATGCCGTGGAGTTATCGACCCCCAAGCGTTTTTGAGTTGCTTGTAAAGTAACTGGAATGGTCGCATTGGAACTGGATGTACTAAATGCAAAAATTTGCGTAGTGCGCATTTTTTTCAAAAATGTCAGCGGATTCACACGCCCCAAGACTTTCAATAGAATCATCAAGGTGCCTGTAACATGCAATAATAAAACAAACACCAACACGCCGAAATAGCTTAACATCGGAACAATCATGCCGATACCTTGCAATGAAAATGTTTTTGCCATCAATGCAAACACACCAATCGGCGCTAAGTGCATCACCACATTGACCACTTCCATCATGACTGCATTTAAACGCTCGGCTGCATCCGCAATGGGTTTGCCGACATCACCCACCATCAACACACATACCGCAAATAAAATAGTAAAGAAGATGATTTGTAACATATTGCCTGTGGCATACGCTTCAATGGGATTGCTTGGAATGAGGTCAATCAGGACTTGTGTCAACGGTGGACTCACAGGTGCGCTAAAGGTATTGCTTGCGGCACTGGCAAGTTCAAAGCCTTCACCCGGTCCAAACAATGAAGCCACTGCAATCGCCAAGCTAATAGCCAAAGCTGTCGTTAACATAAACAAAGCAAATGCCTTGCCGCCGACACGCCCTAATTTTTGAATGTCACCAATGCCACACACACCACAAATCAGTGAGAATGTTACCAGTGGTACAACCAGCATCTTTAATAAGTGAATAAACATCGAGCCGACGACCAGAAATAAACCATTGACCAAATAATCTTGTACCCATGCGATATCGGATGCAAACGTATTGATCACACTTCCCACCACCAAACCTGCGACCATCCAAATGAGGATTTTAGTGGTCATGTGCATTTTCTTTTTTTGTGGCTTATTTTCTGACTTGTTTTGTTCTGGATTAGACATCATGACTCTCTTTTATGGCGTTCATTATTAGCTGATTCATCAATACTATTGAGCAAAAAAAGGAGGCTTGATAAGCCCCCCCTTCTTACAATCATTTCAAATTAACCTTGATACCGTTCAACTGATGCCAAGATTTCTTTTTTTGCAGATTCAACCCCTTCCCAACCCACAACTTTTACCCACTTGCCTTTTTCTAAATCTTTATAGTGTTCAAAGAAATGTTGGATTTGATCCAATAAAAACTGGGGCATACCATCAATATCCTGAACATCATCATACACAGGTTTGATTTTAGAAACTGGCACAACCAATACTTTCGCATCAATACCTGCTTCATCTTCCATCAATAAGACCCCAACAGGGCGGCAAGGAATTACACATCCCACAATCAATGGGAACTTACATGCCACCAAAACATCCACAGGATCGCCATCTTCAGAAAGCGTATTCGGTACAAAACCATAATTACAGGGATAATGCATGGCAGTGTGCATAAAACGATCGACAAAAAATGCGCCTGATTCTTTATCCAACTCATATTTTACAGGATCTGAATGTTGCGGAACTTCAATCACTACATTAATTTCTTCGGGTGGATTTTTACCAACGCCGATTTTATTTAAGTCCATAAATCACTCCTCTTTATCCTAACAATGCTGATGCGCCAGTGTAAGTCAGCACCAAGCAGGCACAAGAAAAACAAGTCTGTTATGCTTGAGGCATGATTCGTATTTCTATTTCAAAGCAATGTCTATCGCATCGAAATCATGCAGGTGTCTGGCATCATTATCCCATATCGACAGCTTCTCAAGGGGTTGGAAATGTACGAAATAGTTGGCAAACACCTTTAGGTAAACACCGTATTTATCAGAAAATTGGCGAAAATATGCCTATATTTACCATCTTTCGAGGACGAAAAGCACGGGGTGTTTATCAGCAAGGCATTCATGATGCTAAAAAGGATTGGATTTTAAGTCGTATTCTTTGGCTTGAAGGCACTCAAACAGGTTTCAATCGACGAGGGCAAGTGGATACCCGTTCACGCTATATTTATATTCATGGTACGCATGATGAAGAAGATATTGGAAATCCACAGTCTCATGGATGTATTCGTATGAAAAACGATGATGTGATTGAACTTTTTAATCAGGTCAGCGTTGGTGAATCGGTGCTGATTTCTAACTGATGTTACGCATACCATCATTCACATCATCTTTTCATCGGAAATATCGAAGAACATTTATATTATTCTAGAAGTGCGGCTTTAGCCGCCGAGCAGAATAAAGTATCAGGGCATGGCTAAAGCCACACTTCCAAAGCATAAAAAAAAGGAAGCCCAAAGACTTCCTTTCATTATAAGTGAGCAATCATTTAAACCTTCACCGATAAAGTTTATTCAACTTCAACCAAACATTCATCAGGATTCACATTATCCCCTTCTTCCACATAAACCGCTTTGACAATGCCTGAAACAGGTGCATGAACAGGGTTTTCCATTTTCATGGCTTCGACTGTTACAATCGTATCACCTGCTTCCACAGCATCACCTACGGATACATTGATTGCCACAATACGTCCGGGCATCGGTGATGTCACATCGCTATCTTTGGTGGCTTTAGGGCGTTTAGAACCTTTAGAAGCACGTTTAGCATCAATACTACCACCTAATGTCGGTACAACTTCTGTTAATGTTTCAACAAACACTTCTTCCAAGACCTGATCCACTTTGACATAAAAAGGACGAATATCTTCGCTTTTATGCCCTGAACCATCAATTTGAATATGATATTCTTCACCATGAATGGTGATATTAAATTCAGTCGGTGCTAAACCTTGGGGGGCAACTTGCCCTTCGATGACAGGTGCAGTCATTTCCAAAGGTTCTGGTTTAAATTGACCGCTTGCACGTTCTTCAAAAAATTCTAAGGCTACTGCTGGGAACATCGCATACGATAAAACATCTTCGACCGATTTGGCTTTATCACTCACTTCACGTGTTAATGAATCCATTTCATGGGCAATTAAATCTGCAGGTCGAACGCTAATCGCTTCTTCATCACCCAATGCCAAAGTCTGCACATCTTCATTGATATGCCCCAAAGTTTTACCATACATACCTTTCAGATAGTCCTTGGTTTCTGTGGTGATGACTTTATATTTTTTACCAGATACCACATTAAGAACCGCTTGCGTACCCACAATTTGACTGGTCGGTGTCACCAATGATGGATAACCAAAATCCTTACGTACACGAGGAATTTCAGCCAAGACATCATCCATTTTATCCAATGCGCCTTGTTCTTTCAACTGGTTTGCCAAGTTAGAAATCATGCCACCCGGAATTTGATTGATAAACACTCGGGTATCCACACCTGTCACATCCGATTCAAAACGTGCATATTTTTTGCGGACATCTTTGAAATAAGCTGCCACATCTTGCAAGGCTTCAAGATTCAAACCTGTATCAAATTTTGTGCCTGCTAAGGCTGCGACCATCGATTCGGTTGCAGGATGAGACGTGCCACCTGACAAGGGTGAAATAGCGGTATCAATAATATCACAACCTGCATGAACGGCTTCCCATTGCACCATTTCAGCAACACCTGATGTTGAATGGCAATGCAAATGAAGTGGGATGGATACCGCTTGTTTTAAAGCAGCCATCAATTCACGTGTCGCTGATGGCGTTAATAAACCTGCCATATCCTTAATCGCTAAGGTATCACAACCCAAATCTTCAAAGCCTTTTGCCAGTTCCACAAAATATTCCAAGGTATGCACTGGGCTGGTGGTATAACAAATCGTCCCTTCGGCTTGTTTGCCATTGGCTTTGACCTGAGCAATCGCCACACGCACATTGCGTAAATCATTCATCGCATCAAAGGTACGAAAAACATCCACACCATTGGCAACCGATAAATCAACAAACTTTTTCACCACATCATCAGCATAATGACGGTAACCCAAAAGATTTTGACCACGCAATAACATTTGCAAAGGCGTGTTTGGCATCGCTTGCTTTAATTCACGCAAACGAATCCAAGGATCTTCTTTCAAATAACGCAAACATGTATCAAAAGTAGCCCCACCCCATGCTTCAATGGACCAATAACCAATCGCATCCATTTTTTCACAAATCGGCAACATATCATCCAATCGCATGCGTGTTGCTAACAATGATTGGTGTCCATCACGCAAACAAAGTTCTGTAATGGCAATTTTTTTTGTTATATCAGTCATGATGTATCCTTTTAAAACCTAAGTTGTGATGCGCATCAGCGCTGTTATAAGAGAAGATGATGTTACAGGTTTTGATGTACAGCAATCGCAACCGCTACGGCTAGAGCAATATCACCCCGTCGTTCAATCGATTTATATTGAAGAAGTTCTGGATGTTGATCCAAAAACCCTGTGTTAAAGTCACCCTTCAAAAACATTTTAGATGCAGCAATATGACGGTACAAAGGCAATGTCGTTTTCACACCACGAATATCATATTCTTTCAAAGCACGCTGGCAACGCATCACGGTGTGTTCCCAATGGGGTGCCCAAACCGTTAATTTAGCGCACATCGAATCATAATAACTTGGAATCACATAACCAGGGTACACACAACCATCGACACGCACACCCGGACCACCTGCTGAGTGATAACGGGTGATACGCCCCGGTGTTGGGAAAAATCCGTTTTGTGGATCTTCTGCATTGATACGAAATTCCACCGCATGACCATGTAAAGAAATGTCTTCTTGTTGAAATGGAAGAGGGTTGCCTGCTGCAATATTGATTTGTTCCACCACAATATCCACACCCGTTACAGCTTCTGTAATCGTATGTTCCACTTGCAACCGTGTGTTCATTTCCATGAAATAAAAATCATGGTTTTTATCGACTAAAAACTCAACCGTTCCTGCATTCACATAACCCACTGCCAAGGCAGCTTTCACAGCGGTTGCACCCATGCGTTGACGTAAATCATCATCGATAAAATTCGAGGGAGCAATTTCAATCAATTTTTGGTTACGACGTTGAATCGAACAATCACGCTCATATAAATGGACACAATGACCATGTGAATCTGCCAAAATCTGGAACTCAATATGACGTGGCTCAACAATGCACTTTTCCATAAATAGTTCGCCATTGCCAAAGGCTGCTATTGCTTCACGGGTTGTTAAATCATAATTTTCAAGAACTTCGGCATCTGAATCACAACGGCGAATACCACGTCCACCACCTCCTGCCGCAGCTTTTAACATCACAGGATAACCCATCGATTGTGCCGTCTCTAAAGCTTCTTCAGGGCTTACTAACGATGCTTCTGTACCAGGAATACATGGAACATTGGCCGCCAACATCGCAGTCCGTGCATTGGTTTTGCTGCCCATATTCTCAATGGCATCGGGAGACGGTCCAATATAAATGATGCCCGCATCTAAAATAGCTTGTGCAAATTCTGAATTTTCAGATAAAAAACCATACCCTGGATGAATCGCATCACATTCTGTTTTGATGGCAATATCAACAATACGATGAATATTTAAATAACTTTTAACAGGATCAGGACCAATGAGAATGGCTTGATCTGCTTTTTTTACATGCAATGCGTGGCTATCAGG
>JAUZQL010000210.1 GCA_030950975.1 Mariprofundaceae bacterium
TGCTGGTGATATTTTGGGAGCCTTAACAAGCGAAGGTGGTATTGAAGGAAAACAAGTCGGTAAAATCCATATTTTGGATCAATGGGCTTATGTGGCTGTTGAACGTTCGGTCGTGAATCAAGCCTTTAAAAAGCTCAATGATGGACAATTGAAAGGTAAAAAATTCAGAGTTCGCCGTATTTAATTGCTTGCTTATTGGATGATATAGTAGTTCAAGTATGAAAGTACCGTCATCCTGTGGTCTTTTCATCAGGGATGACGTATTTTTCCCATGACGACGCTAAAAATTAAGGACAAACAAAAAAAGGAGCCCCAAAGGACTCCTTTTTAACCACTCTTGAAAAACAAGAGTTTATATGGTGCGCCCATCTGGACTCGAACCAGAGGCCCACGGATTAAAAGTCCGCTACTCTACCAACTGAGCTATAGGCGCATATTCAAGAGCTAATGCCCTTCGAACGGCGCGAACTTTAGCGTCCAAATATCCATCGTCAACCCTCATTTTATTATTTCTATTTTTCGGCAAGTTGAATGACCTTAGAAGCAGCTTTTAAACCATCAACTGCTGCGGATACAATGCCACCTGCATAGCCAGCACCTTCACCAATAGGATAAAGCCCCGATAAGCGTGTCGCTTGCATATTCTTTTCTCGTAGAAAACGAACAGGGGAGCTTGTACGTGATTCTACAGCTAAAATATTGGCATCCGCAGTGATGTAACCTCGCATTTTTTGATCAAAGGCACGAAACCCTTCGCACAAAGGCTTCAATAACCATGTCGGAAAGAGTTCATGGAGGTTGGCGGCTTCGACATTGGGTTTAAAACGTGTGTTTGCCAATAAGCCTGTCGCGTTACCTTGAACAAAATCAATGATACGCATGGCAGGCGCTGCATACGGTGTTGATGCCATCTCAAAACACTTCTTTTCCAAAGAACGCTGCAAACGAATACCACTCAAAGCATCCTTCCCCAAGCCTTGTCGTTGCATATCTTTGCTTGTGATTTGTACAACAATACCTGAATTGGCAAGTGGGCTACGTCGATGTCCATTGCTCATGCCATTGACTGCCATCATGCCATCTTCTGTAGGCGAGGGGACAATCAAACCGCCGGGACACATGCAAAAACTATACACGCCCCGTTGCCCGATATGCGCATCCTTGACTTGATGTGCCAAGCGATATTCCGCCGCACCCAATGCAGGATGATTGGCAGCATGACCATATTGCGATTCATTGACCCAAGCTTGTGAATGTTCCGCTCGAACACCCACTGCAAAATCTTTGGCTTCAACTTCAATCCCCTGTTTGTAAAGGGATTCAATGGTATCACGAGCAGAATGTCCAATAGCTAACATCACATGAGGGGCAAGAATTTCATCGCCTGAAGCCAAACGAACCCCTTGCACTTGATTCTGCTTGGTCAACAAAGATACTACTTTACTTTCAAAGCGATAATCAACGCCCAAATCCATCAAGTGTTGACGCATGTTCCGAACAATACGCACCAATTTATCCGTACCCAAATGAGGATGGGCATCCACCAAAATATTTTCTTTGGCACCAAAACGAACAAATTCCGCCAATACCCAACGTACAAAAGGATGTTTGATACGAGTGTATAATTTTCCATCCGTATATGTGCCTGCGCCACCTTCACCGAAACAGATATTACTTTCCGTATTCAATTCACCACGGCTACGCAAACGACCAATATCACGCATGCGTTTTTCAACAGGTTTACCACGCTCTAACAAGGTGACTTGAATCCCTGCTTCCGCCAAAGAAAGTGCTGCAAACAAACCTGCTGGCCCTGCACCCACCACCACGACATGTTGAGCTTGTTGTGAAGGTGAAGCCTGTAGTTGCAAAGGTTTACTGATATTCAAACTGGATGTTTCAATTTTTACGGCTCTCGCAGGCAACGGATAGTCTTCGGGAATACAACATTCAATAGAACATACAAAATGAACATCCAGACGTTTACGCGCATCAAGGGCACGGCGAACAATGTGAATATCACGAATGTCTTGGCTAGGAATGTCGAGATATTGCGATAATAGCTTAGTAAGCGCTTGGTTTTGTGTATCAAGTGGAATAGATAGATTGGATAAACGAATCAACATGCGGCAAAACTACCTTAAAAGCATCATGAAAACTGTTTTTTTGATACATCCATTGAAGCGATAAAAGGAAATCGCTTTGCAATTTTATGGTATGAATGGCTATCGTATCTAATGATTCAAGAATAGAAGTGACGTTTTATAGAAATTATTCTCTCCCCATGCGCATGGCAAAATCTTCACGGTACACCGAGTTCGCCCAACCTTCTTCATAACTAATTTGATTGTTTTCAATCAGGCGCTGAAGGTGTTGGTCAAAGGTTTGACTACCATATAATGTATGACCTTCTTCCATCGCCTTTGGAATACCACCCCAACGATCTGGATCCAAAATAAAATGTCGAATCACAGAGTTGCAGACCATAATTTCAAGTGCTGCAACCCGCCCTTTACCCTCTTTTAAAGGAATAAGTTTTTGCACAACAATGGCACGAAGATTTTCAGATAACCGTTCACGAATAGCATCTTGCTCATCCAAAGCAAACGATGACATAATACGTTTCATCGTACCGACCGCTGTAGTTGCATGGACCGTTGCCATCACCAAATGACCTGTTTCAGAGGCTTGCAATGCCAATTGAATGACTTCTCGATCACGCGCTTCACCTGCAACAATAATATCAGGAGCTTCACGCAGTGCATCAATCAAACCCTGCGCATAGGATGAAACATCATTGCCCAATTGACGTTGACATACCGTCCCCTTAAAGGTGGTTTGATACTTAAATTCAACAGGGTCTTCAATGGTAATCACGTGAACAGGTTTATTGATAATGGTATAATTAATCATCGATGCCATCGTGGTGCTTTTACCTGAGCCCGTTGCGCCTGCGACCAAAATCAATCCATTGCGTGTATTGTTGCATAAATCTTGAATCACTGGTGGCAAGCGTAATTCTTGAAACGTTGGAATGACCTGTGGAATCACGCGTGCAACAATGCCAAAATTATCATGCGTACGCATCACATGAATCCGAAAGTGCGCCACATTTTCCAAAGAATATTGGAAATCTTCACTTTGAATACGCTCAACATCCACTTTTTCAAAACGGTCACGCAGCATATACTCCACCATCGCTTTCACTTGCTCACGTTTGGGTGGGGCAACTTTGTCAGGTGAAATCGTGACAACGCTACCATAAATACGCATACGTATCCGATCACTCGTTCGAATCATCAAGTCGGATGCTTGATGTTTTTGCGATGCCAGTAATAAATCGTCGATAAGTTGTCCTTCGCCACTCATTATATTTTCAACTCTGTTGAAGATGACGATAAATTATCCAGACTATTTCCCTCATCATCACTTTCCAAACGAGACATTTTCATTTTCAAACGCAAGTCATTCACCGCATCTGCTTGCACCAAAGCTTCATCTTCAGATACAAAACCATCTTTCCATAATTGTAACAAACATTGGTCAAAGGTTTGCATGCCATAATTTTTACCCGCTGACATGGCTTCCTTAACTTCACCAATATCCCATTTTTCAATCAAATCTGCGATACGTGGCGTGTTGATTAAAATTTCAATGGCTGCCTTACGACCACCCGATGGCGTTTTCACCAAACGTTGTGATAAAATAGCTTTCATATTCATGGCTAAATTCAAACGTATTTGAGGATGCACTTCTTCGGGGAAAAAGTTTAAAATACGTTCCAGTGCTTGGTTGGCATTGTTGGCATGTAGGGTTGCCATGCAAAGATGCCCTGTTTCTGCAAATTCCAAGGCATGTTCCATTGTTTCACGATCGCGAATTTCACCCACAAGAATCACATCGGGTGCTTGTCGCAATGTATTCTTTAGCGCCGCTTTAAATGATACAGTATCCGTGCCGACTTCTCGCTGAGTCACCACGCTACGGCGATGTTGATGCACAAATTCCACGGGATCTTCAATGGTAATAATATGCCCCGCTTGGGTGCGATTACGATGATCAATCATAGCTGCCAATGAGGTTGATTTTCCTGAACTGGTTGCGCCTACCATCACGACCAAGCCGCGTTTATTCATCATAATATCTTTAAAAATTTCGGGAAGCCCTAATTCATCTAAAGTCGGCACCTCCGTCGTAATTTTACGAACGACCATCGCTACATCGCCACGTTGGCGAAGAATATTGACACGAAAACGCCCCATGCCTTCATACGCTAGCGCCAAATTCATTTCCATGGTTTCAGCAAATTCAGCCCGCTGTTTTTCACTCATACATGCATTGGCTAACTGCTCTGTTTCCACACCATTCAAGGGGGGTTGTTTTAAGGGTTTGACCACATTATTGATACGATAAGCAGGCGCCATCCCCGATGTAATATACACATCTGACGCATCTTGTTTCACCATAATCATCAACAACTGGCGAATCGATAGTTTTTTAGGTTCATTGGCACTCATGATATATTTCCTTAGCCCTTATATTTTAGTATGATGCTATCTTAGTTCGTGCCGCCAAATAATTTTTTATTATTGCATTTTTCTAAAGCTTCTTCTTGCGTAATTTTACGTGTTTTCAGCAAGTCTTGTAAATTAGAATCCAATGTTTGCATACCTTCTCGCGAACCAATTTGCATGACTGAAACCATTTGAGGAATTTTGTTTTCACGAATCAAGTTTCGTATGGCAGGCGTACCCAACATAATTTCATGTGCAGCAACACGCCCTTTTCCATCCGCAGTTCTTAACAATGCTTGTGAAATCACCCCTTTCAACGATTCCGACAACATCGCTCGTACCATATCTTTTTCAGCCGCAGGAAAGACATCAATCAAACGGTCAATGGTTTTAGGTGCTGAAGATGTATGCAATGTTCCAAATACCATGTGCCCTGTTTCAGCCGCCGTTAATGCCAAACTAATGGTTTCTAAATCACGCATTTCACCCACCAAAATCACATCAGGATCTTCACGCAAAGCCGCTTTCAAGGCATTGGCAAACGATTTGGTATTAGGCCCAAGTTCACGTTGAGAAACCAAGCAACCCTTGGATTGATGTACAAATTCAATCGGATCTTCAATGGTTAAAATATGCCCTTTTTCATTTTCATTACGGTAATTCATCATGGCTGCTAAAGTGGTCGATTTACCAGAACCCGTTGGACCTGTGACCAAACAAATGCCCCTTGGTAACATCGCAAGTTTCTTAAATATTTCAGGACACTTCAGTTGATCCATCGTCAGTATTTCAGTTGGAATCACACGAAATACAGCACTCATGCCCCGATGTTGTTTGAAGCAGTTAACACGAAAACGAGCGATATCTCCAAGCGCAAATGAGAAATCAAGCTCCAAATGTTCTTCAAACACTTTGCGTTGTTGATCGTTCATGATGTCATACACCATCGTTTGAACATCACGGGCTTCAACCTTTGGCATTTTAATTTTAGTCATATCACCATGGATACGAATCATCGGTGGTTCACCTGATGAAAGATGCAAATCCGATGCACCATTTTTGACTGTAAACACAAGTAACTCTGAAACATCCATTGCCATAAAGCATCCCCTATCTTCTTAAAAAAACTTACATCACCCTTGCCAACATGAACACGCCATGTCTATTGAACAAGCATATGCCAAGCATCACTTTGTTCACGTTCGCCTTTTTTACCCACCCATAACGCTTGAAAAGGCTTCTTCTTAACGATTTTCATCGCATCTTTTCCCAACACAAAAATCGCTGTACTCCAAGCATCGGCTTGCATCGCATCCTTCGCAACCACCGTCACACTTTGACTTTGCTGACTGGGATAGCCCGTTTGAGGGTCAAGAATATGATGATAACGCTTCCCTTGGTCAATAAAAAAACGTTCATAATCACCTGAGGTTACTACACTCACATCACCTTTCAAATGCAATACACCCAGCATTTTTTTTGCATCACGTGGATCTCGAATACCGATGCGCCATGCATGTTCACCGTGTTGCCCGATGACACGCAAATCACCACCTGCATCAATCAAGGCATGTTCTACACCGTGCTTTTTTAATACGTTGATACCTCTATCAATGGCATAACCCTTAGCAATACCACCAAAATCAAGCTGACACTGTGCTGAATCACGCCACCAGCCTTGTTGATCTTCATGCAAACAATGATTTAAACCTTGACGTTTTTCCTCAATGATTGCTTGAGCTGGCGGATGTTTTGGCGGTGGTGTTTTTGAAAAACCCCAAAGCTGATTCAACGCGCCTAAAGCAGGGTTGAATGCACCATGACTTTGCGCTTGAATACGCATGGCAGTATGCAAGACAACATTGACTTCATCACTCAATGGCACACGTTGCCCAATAGGCGAATGGTTAAAACGTTTAATCTCATTGTCCACCGTGCCATAAATGGTGAAAACATCTTCAACCCGCTGCATTTCATCTGCCGCAGCATGAATGGCTTCTTCTGCTTGTTGTTTTGGCACACCAACAATGGTAAAAGATACCAATGTTCCCATCATAAAACGTGTTTCATGCACGTCTTCAGGTGTCCATGAACATGCTGAACATAAACACAGCAAGCAAGTGGTCAGATATTTAATCACAGCCAGCCAAAGCTATCGCTGCTGCGCCCAAAATACCCGCCTGATCATTTAATGTTGAAGGCAATACCTTCGTTTTTCCTTTGAGCGGTGAAATGACATGTTGATTCAATGCT
>JAUZQL010000211.1 GCA_030950975.1 Mariprofundaceae bacterium
GATGTGCCAACTGCCAATGCTTCTTGGACAGAGACACATATTTTCCAACATAAACATGCCCATATTTCTATTGCTGTGGCGATTGATGGTGGTTTAATTACACCTGTGGTTCGTTTCTCAGAACAAAAATCGATTGTTGAAATTTCCAATGAAATTAAAGCATTGGCAGGGAAAGCTCGCAAAGGTGCATTAAAACCCGAAGAATATACGGGTGGAACATTCTCCATTTCCAATTTAGGGATGTATGGCATCAAACAATTCCAAGCGATTGTCAATCCACCTGAAGGTGCAATTTTGGCAGTGGGTGGCACAGAAGAGCGTGCTGTGGCTGAAAACGGACAGGTGGTGGTGAAGAAGATGATGACCTTGACCTTGTCTTGCGATCACCGTGTGGTTGATGGCGCTGTTGGAGCAGAGTTCTTGAATGCGCTTAAGAAACATATTGAATGTCCTGCGAGTGTATTGATTTAATAATTTTTTACCGTGATGGCGCAGAGGCGTAAAGCTTTTGCAGTATGACTCCGTGCCTTGCTGATGAATCCCCTTTTACATGAGGTAAACCATGCCCATTGATGTATTTATGACCCAATTATCACCAACGATGACTGAAGGCAAAATTGCCCGCTGGTTGAAAAAAGAAGGCGATGAACTTGTTTCAGGTGAAGTCTTGGTTGAAATTGAAACCGACAAAGCAACGATGGAAGTTGAAGTCGTTGAAGAAGGCATTCTACATAAAATCATTGCACAGGAAGGTGATTTGATTCCAGTTGGCGCTGCTATCGCTGTGATTGCCGAAGATGAAGAAGAAGTCGCTGATGATTATATGCCAGAAGGGGCGAGTGAATCTGCCTCGTCAACGGAAGAAACACCTGTGGTTGCAGTCGATGACGTGGTTCAACAGATTGTTGATCGTGCTGCTCCCGTATCCGATGATGAACATGAACTCAACTTAAAGCCCGCTGGTGTGTTTAATGCTGACGGTGATTATGATGTGGTGGTGATTGGTGCTGGACCGGGTGGTTATGTGGCAGCGATTCGTGCTGCGCAACTTGGTTTTAAGGTTGCCTGCATCGAATCTACCCATTTGGGTGGCATTTGCCTGAACTGGGGTTGTATTCCAACCAAAGCATTGTTGAGAACGGCCGAAATCATCAATGTGATTCAACATAGTGGTGATGAGCTTGGATTAGGCATCAGCGAGACCAAACCAGACCTTGAAAAAGCGGTGGCACGTTCGCGTAAAATTTCAGCGAAATTGAATGGTGGCATTGGTTTCTTATTCAAGAAAAACAAAATCACCCATATCGAAGGTTATGCAACATTTGAAGCTGATAACAGGCTGATGGTTAAAGATGCTGATGGGAATACACAACAAGTCACAGCCAAACATGTGATTGTGGCAACAGGCGCTCGGGCAAGGGCATTTCCAAGTATGGATGTCGATAATGAAGTGATTATCACCTATAAACAAGCCTTAGCACCCACATCATTACCTAAAAAGTTGGTGATTATTGGTTCAGGCGCGATTGGTATGGAATTTGCCTATTTTTACAATGCAATGGGTTCTGAAGTCACCGTGATTGAAGCTGCGCCAAGTATTTTGCCTTTGGAAGATGAAGAAATTTCTAAAGTGGTGGCGCGTTCATTCAAGAAGAATGGTATTAAAATTATCACGGGTGCAATGGTTTCATCGGCGAAAAATATCGATGGTAAAGCTGTTGTTGCGTACAGCGTAAAAGATAAAGAACAAAGCATTGAAGGTGATGTTTGTTTGGTTGCAGTCGGTGTAATTGGTAATACCGATGGCATTGGTGCTGAAAATACATCCATGAAAATCGAGCGCAATCAAATTGAAGTCGATGACTATTATCGCACGGATCATCAAGGTGTGTATGCCATTGGTGATGTGGTCGGCGCACCTGCGTTGGCGCATGTGGCAAGTCATGAAGGCATTGTGTGTGTGGAAGCGATTCACGGTGAAAATCCACATCCTGTCGATTATGGCAATGTCCCCGGTTGTACATATTGTCAACCACAAGTGGGTTCATGTGGTAAAACCGAACAGCAATGTAAGGATGAAGGCATTGCTATTAAGGTCGGTCGCATGGCGTATGGCACGAATGGTAAGGCGTTGGGCTTGGCAGAAACCGAAGGCATGGTGAAAACTATCTTTGATGCTGAAACAGGTGAATTGCTTGGTGCGCATATTGTGGGCGCTGAAGCGACGGAGTTAATTGTATCATTGCAATTGGCTCGCACACTTGAAACAACAGAAGCAGAGCTTGCTCATCATATGTTCCCACATCCAACGTTATCGGAAATGATTCATGAATCAGTGCTCGATTCTGATGGCAAAGCCATCCATATTTGATATGAGTGAATCCAAAGAGAAACAGACTCAAGGTGATAAACCTAATAATTTAGCAGGCATCAAAAATATTATTGCTGTTGCATCGGGTAAAGGTGGGGTGGGGAAATCCACAACCGCCGTCAACCTTGCAGTGGCATTGCGTCAACTAGGTTTAAAAGTCGGCTTGTTGGATGCGGATATTTATGGTCCATCGATCCCACGTATGATGGGTCTTTCAGGTCGAAAACCCGAAGTAAATGTAGAAGATAAAGAATTTTATCCTTTGCAAAACATGGATGTAAAATTGATGTCCATTGGTTTTTTGGTGGGCGAAAAT
>JAUZQL010000212.1 GCA_030950975.1 Mariprofundaceae bacterium
TAGAGGACGTTGCGTTAATTGAGCAAGATAGGATTGCTGCGATTCATTCAATTCAAGTGAGGGTTCATTCAATACCAACTGTAGGGGTGTTGCTTCGCTTTCTTCATCTGAAAAACGCCCTTCAGCAAGCAAAAGCTCCAACACATTGACATCATGAATCGCACGAATTTGAGCATCTGCTGTTACAATGCCTTGGCGTTCGATATCAGACATGCCTGAAAACCAGAACGCTTCTACCCATTGATCAATTTGAGGGCGATAGGTTTGATTCAACCATATCAATGACTTTTGCACACCTTCACGATGATCATAGCGTTGATTGCTTTCATCTTTTGCTTTGAGAAGGCAGCATTTTTTATATTTTTTACCGCTACCACAAGGGCAAAGCGCATTACGTTGAACTTTTTGACTCACGGAGACTCCCCAATGTATCCCTAAAATAAGCGCCCAACCATAACTAAGATTTATATATTGCCAATATATCATTAAATGATAATGTAATAATGCCTTGCGTAACATCAATTCTTTTATAGTCTGCCGCCATCATGTCAACCACCATTAAACACGTTTGGGCAAGTACCCTTGTAGTATTTCTTCTACCTTACATTGCATTTGCAGATGAAAAAACCAATTATGGTTTTGGCATTGAAAGCATGCGTAGCCAAAATTACAGCATCGGTATTTTAGCTTTTTTATTTATATCGATGGCTGTTTTTGTCGGTGTGATTCGTCTTTTTTATCAACATACCGATATGTCACAAGTGAAAACAGGTGAAAAAGTATTGATGGGGATGATTGTCATGGGTGTTGTGGTTGCAGGCATTTTTGCAGTCATCCAATTGCTAGATGGTTACTTATTTTAATCTTTATACAATCAAAAGGAGTCTATGATGAATATGAATGAATGGGGTGATGGCTGGACCATCTACATTTGGTTGGTCAGTGGTGTATCAATTCTTATCGCTGTTGTTTTCGGCTTACGTTGGGCGGCAAAAAACGAACAATTTGATGAAGATATTAAATATTTGGTTTTTGATGATAATGATAAAGATAAAATGGATCCTGAAGAATTTAAAAATTATCAAGCGGCAACCAAACGCCAAGAAGATCGTCGTGCTGAAGTCTTAAAAGAACAAGGCAAATAAATTCATGCGCTCTGGGGAGAAACTTATCGCAGGCTTGCTTGGATTGGTATTCGTCGCAGCTATTGGCAAAGGAGTGTACGACGCTTATCACCCTATTGATGATAAAGGCATACCTTTTTATTCGACACTTTCTGAAGCAGAACAAAGAAAGGGTGCTGATTTATACAGAGATTTAAGTTGCCGCAACTGCCATACCATTTGGGCGGTTAAAAACGTTATGGAAACCGTGCCTGCGCCGAGTTTGGATGGCATCGGTTCTTTACGGAGTGAAGCTTGGCTTTATCGTTATTTTTCCGCAGAAAATCCTCAAAGCATCCTGCCCACGCGCTTGAAAAAGAAATATGCACAACCTTCTTATGCTTCACTGTCTGAAGATAAACGTCGTTTTTTAGCCAAGTATTTTGCTAGTTTAAAGGTAAAAGATTGGTATCTCCAAAAAACCAAAGCGGCTGAATATAAA
Source organism: Mariprofundaceae bacterium (assembly GCA_030950975.1). GTDB lineage: Bacteria > Pseudomonadota > Zetaproteobacteria > Mariprofundales > Mariprofundaceae. Next base: position 1,606 of record JAUZQL010000212.1, read on the forward strand.
AAACTAACAGGCAAGGTTTACATGCAACAAACACAGGCTAAATAATCATGAATATCGATACTCAAGCAAAACCCATTGCCTCTCAAAAACGTTGGGCTTCCACATGGCAACGTTTTTTTGTTGCTTTTTTTGCTTCCACGATTGTTTTTGATTTAGGGCATCGTCTTCTT
>JAUZQL010000213.1 GCA_030950975.1 Mariprofundaceae bacterium
GGTGCGTCATTTCCACCGAAGTTCGTCTGCGGTTGAGGGGCGTAATGGTTGTTTGTCGCAGATGTACCATAATGGGAGAGGTTTTACGGAAAAGCGATTGGCGGCTTTAACAGTGATCCATAATTATGGCATCAAACATCCGGATGGTTCAACTGCTGCATCACGATTGTTTGAGCAAGATTTTCCAGACCCGCTCACATGGCTTTTAGAGCAAGTTGGAGAACTTCCTTTGCCAAGAAGGTCAAACAAGAGGGCTATCTGTAATTCGTTGATTTTATTGACTGTCCCGTCTTAAACGGGACGCCAAACTTTCGGGTGTTTTGGCTGTGTACTTGTTTGGATCAGTCGCCAAAGGTGTTGAACATACAGGCAGCGATATTGATATGGCAGTGCTAAGTGATCATGTTTTGCTAACGATGGATGTTTGGATGTTGGCTCAGGAATTAGCGAAAGATGCAGGCGTAGATGTGGATCTTATTGATTTACGACGTGCAAATACGGTGATGCGAATGCAAATTATTGCTCAAGGTAAACGATTGATTTGCATGAATCATAATGCTTGTGAGCAATTTGAAGATTTTGTTTATACGGATTTTGCTCGCTTGAATGAGGAACGTGCAGCGATTTTAACAGATATTCAGTCACGAGGCAGCGTGTATGGATGACATTCTTCTAAACAAAGTATCCATGATTGAGCGATGTTTAAAACGCATTAATGAGGATTATACGGGTCATGAAGATGAGCTTGAATCTAATTTTATGCGTCAGGACTCCATTATATTGAATCTTCAACGTGCATGTGAAGCAAGTATTGATGCTGCCATGCATGTGGTTCGTGTTCATAAGTTGGGCATTCCACAGCAGAGTCGAGATGCTTTTGGTTTGATGCAAGAGGCAAAACTTCTGGATGCAGAACTTGCGGATAAAATGCAAAGGATGGTGGGTTTTCGCAATGTTGCGGTTCATGATTACCGCAGTCTAAACATGACTATTTTACGTGCTATTCTAGAAAAGAACTTGGATGACTTTCGTGAATTGAATAGGTGTTTTATTACGCTTGCGAATGTCGAAAATGTATAGCCTTATGACTGTTATTGCCACTTATAAATGGTTTATATGCGATTGAATCAAATGCAAGTTGATGCCATCGAACAAGTCTTTCAAACGGTGTTTTTACACGGTGAAGTGATATTATTTGGGAGTCGGGTGGATGTTCAGAAAAAAGGTGGCGATATTGATCTGTTTATTCAGCCTTCGGAGCCGATGTCAGATTTGTTTGAACGTAAAATACAATTTTTGGTAGCGTTAAAAAATAGAATTGGTGAGCAAAAAATTGATCTTGTGTTGGCACCTTTTGCTTCAGAAGCGTTAAAAGATGAAATAAACAAAACAGGAATTCTGTTATGCCAAATATAATTGAGCAGAGGCTGAAAAGGATTTTCCGCGAATGTGATACACATCAGGCTCGGATGATGTCGGCGCATCAGAAAATTCAGCATAAATTACCGTTAAAGCCAGTAAGTTATCTTCAGTTAGATGAAGAAGATGTTGCACATATTGATCAGTTTTTGTTTCGTTATGCAAAACTGCAAGATGCCATGGGCCAGCGTTTATTTAAAGCCATGCTTATGCTGCTTCAAGAGGACGTGGAGCATGTCCCTTTTCTGGATATTTTGAATAAATCGGAAAAATTAAATTTAATTGCATCGGCTGAAACATGGCAGGAATTAAGAGAAATTCGCAATACTATTGCCCATGAATATGATGATTCTCCAGAACTGATGGTTCAAGTGCTCAATGCTATTTTTTCATCACATGAAGTGTTGATTGGTATATACGATGATCTTAAAAAGGCTTATCATAAGAGAAATCATGATGATAAATAAAGTGGGTGTTTGATGATGGTAAGTTTTCAAAATATGTTGAACTTAAGGATAGTCTTTTGTGAAAACAAAATGCGCTAATCAAGCCTTGACCCTCGAAGGTATGAATAAATAATGCGAAATTTCTCTGCTTCACCAAGAGCCTTAGTATCCTTTCATGGTTACTTTTGTGCTTTGATGCGATATTTCTTAAACGGTAAACGTAACATCCAAGCCAAGTGATGCGTGGCATCCTGTTGGTATTCTGGCAAGCCAATCACCATAGCATCATGCCCTGCATCGGGTTGCGCTCGATATGTTCCAAACAAACGATCCCATAACGATAAATTAAAACCATAATTGCTATTGGTCTCATGTATCAACACCGAATGATGGATACGATGAACATCAGGTGTGATAAAAAGAAGGCGTAATAAAGCATCCAAAGGCTTCGGTAATTTTACATTAGCATGATTAAACATTGCCATGCCATTCAGTATCATTTCAAACACAATCACAGCCATCACGGGTGCGCCCAAAAGTGTCACCACGACAATTTTAATCAGCATCGATACAATGATTTCAAGTGGATGAAAACGTAAGCCTGTGGTGACATCAATATCACGATCCGCATGATGGACTTGGTGCAAAGCCCACAACCATGCCACACGATGAAATACAACATGTTGTCCATAAATCACGCCATCTAAGAGAAACACTGCCAAGCATACCTGCCAAACATGATTTAGTGGCAATATCGTGAATAAACCAAAATGATGATGTTCTGCCCACAAAGCCGCACCGATAGCGCCTGCGGGCAAGAGTAATCGAACCAGTAAGGTATTCAGTACAACCATCCCCAAATTGGCTGCCCAACGTTGATAGGCAAAACGCAGTGTCTTTTTGGGAAACATCGCCTCTAACCCTGCCATGCTCAGGAATATGCCAATAAACACGAGTAAACGGATGCTTTCCATATCATTTCACCTCACTATTCATGCTTTTCGCTTTAGCCAAGCGTTCTCGAAAATACTTCCAATCCCATTGCTTTCCTGGATCCCATTTGCGTATCGGCGCAATATCTTGATGCCCGACAATGCGATTTTGGCGTATATTGGGGTATATTTGCATCAATGTTCGACATAAACGAGCTGTTTCTTGATATTGCATGGGAGTAAAGGCTTGTAACTCATCGCCAATCATTTCAATGCCAATCGCATAATCATTACACTGTTCACGACCTTGCCAACATGATACCCCAGCATGCCAAGCGCGTTTCTCACATGGCACAAATTGGGTGATTATTCCTTGCCGATCGACCACAAAGTGGGCGGAAACCTGTACGTGTTCCAAATCAGCAAAGGATGGATGTGCCGCAATATCCAAGGTACCTAAAAAAAGCTGTTCGACATGCTTTATATCAAAATCACTGGCAGGCAAACTGATGGCGTGAAGCACAATCAAATCAATCACCGTATCCAACGGTCGATCATTATAATGAGGAGAAGGTAAATAGCGCATGTGGCAATCATGCCGATAAATGACAAGAGTTGTCACCCAAAAGAGGCATATCATCATGGCATTACAAGATACAATCATCGGACTGATGGCAGCATGGCTTTTATTAGCGGGTGCTGCTTATGTTGCTCATCGACACGATTTAGGACTGTCTCGTGCGATGCTTATCGCTTCGATTCGTGGTCCTATTCAATTGGTTTTATTGGCGTTTGTTTTACATTGGGTCTTTGATATTACCGCTGTTTGGATGCAAATGATCATCATCATTGCGTTTTGTTTTGTGGCTGCGCAAACCAGTGCATCTCATCATACATACCCCAAACAAGCATGGCTTGCCACATCGATTGGTTTGATATGTGGGTGTGCTGTGACCTTACCGTGGCTGGCTTGGGCTGGTGCGATTGATAGCAATACACGTGCCTTGATTCCTTTGGCAAGCATGGTGGCAGCCAATGGTATGAATGCTGTTTCCATGATGTTTGAACGCATCAAACAGGGTGGCAATGCAGGTGAAGGAATGCGTATTGCGCTCATCCCCACCATTGATACCTTAAAAGTTGTGGGTTTGGTGCATATGCCAGGGATTTTTGTTGGTATGATTTTGGCAGGAAGTCCAGCCATGCAGGCTGCGGCAGCACAGTTGACGGTTCTTTATATGATTGTTGCATCTAGTTTTACCGCTTGTATGGTGACTTTTTTGTTGATGAAGCATTGGCTCAAAGTAGAAGCCTCTTGAGGTTTATCTAATAATAATTTTGCTAAACGATATTGCCAATGTTTCGCACCCTTTTTCAATTTGGAGTAATCATGACCCACATTCGTATTGCAACTCGCCGTTCCCCTCTTGCTTTATGGCAAGCCAATTATGTTTCAGACACATTGAAAAAACTGGATCCATCGCTTACGACGGAACTTGTAAAAATCGTCACCAAAGGCGATAAAATTTTGGATGTACCACTTGCCCAAGTGGGTGGAAAAGGCTTGTTTACCAAAGAAATTGATGAAGCGTTGTTGGATGGTCGCGCCGATATTGCAGTTCACTCGATGAAAGATGTCCCCACTGAATTGCCCGCAGGGACAAGTATTCGTGCCAATCCAAAACGTGAAGATCCGCGTGATGCAATTGCCACGATAACAGGCGGCGATATGGATAGTTTGCCCGAAGGCGCACGTATCGGCACATCCAGTTTACGCCGTATTGCACAATTAAAATCCAAATATCCAAGTTTTGAATTTGTTTCCATTCGCGGCAATATTCAAACACGTCTTTCCAAATTGGGTGAAGAAGTGGATGCTGTTATTTTAGCTGCCGCAGGTGTGTGTCGCATGGGTATGGCAGATAAAATGCACCAGTTTATGGATACTGATGTGATGCTTCCTGCTGTCGCACAAGGAACATTGGGCATTCAAACACGTGATAGCGATGAACAAATCAATCACTTCATTGATCAAATAAATGACCCTGAAACCGTGATTCGCACACGTGCGGAACGATCTTTTTTAAGACGTTTGGAAGGCGGCTGCCAAGTGCCGATTGCTGCTTTTGCCACCCTCGATGGTGAACAATTATTGCTCAAAGGTTTGGTGGGAGATGTCGAAGGTAATGTGGTGATTGCACGTGAAATGGAAGGTTTAGCTGTGGATGCCAAGCAAATGGGTATTGCCTTGGCGGATGAAATTTTAGATGCAGGTGCTCGACCCATTCTTCAAGCATTGTATGATTTAGAACGTTAACCCAATATAGATACAGATGTGAAACCTCATCCTTGTGTTGATGGTCTTTTGTTTTAAATACTGATATTACGCATTTTGATGAAAATAAGCATTATTCCATGCTTAGGAAGTGTGGCTTTAGCCACGCCCTGATACTTCATTCGGCGCGGCTAAAGCCGCACTTCCAGAGTTATGAAGACACAGCAACGTTCATCCCCGAAATCCGATGAAAAGATTATGGTATGTGTAACATCAGCTCACTTCTCTTGAATACAGCACTCACCAACCCAAGCGTTTTTTGAGTCCTGTGGTTCGTAAAATACGTTTTTTCACTGCGGTACGAATATTTTCAGCACTGGCATGCAGATGAAAGGATTGTTTGCTGCGGGTGATGGCAGTATAAAACAGTTCTCGACCCAAAATAGAATGATCACTTTCTTGCGAGGGTAAGATTAAAAACACATGTTCAAATTCTGAACCTTGCGATTTATGCACGGTCATCGCCCAACATGGTTCATAGTGAGGCAAGCTATACAGTGGAAAAAATCGAGCTTCTCCTGAGACATCAAAAAAGCAGGCTTGTAAACTTCCATCGATGTTCCACAACAAACCCGTATCGCCATTGAATAAACCCAATTCATGATGGTTGTGGAGAATCATAATAGGCATGCCATGAACGGCTTTACCTGCTTCCATATCGCCCAATAAATGCTGTTGCATTAAGCGATTGATGGTTTCCACACCTTCATTGCCTTGGCGTACAGCACACAAGATGCGGCATCTTTCAAAGCATGCCAATGCTTCTTGGACATCCGTGCATTGGAGGTATTTTTTATAGTGTTTTGCTGCCGCTTCAAGGGTGATATTTAAGTCACTATCCGCTTGCCAATGGACGCAGGTGCTATCTTCCATGTTGTTATCGGCTTGTAGAATCTGAAAGACCGATACCTCATCACCTTGATTGACCGCCATTGCCAAATCCGCAATAGGTCCTGTAAAACGATAACTATCATGCAATAAAGCCATGCTATCTTGAATAGGGGATGCGGTGGCTTGTTGTGGAATATACTTGATGTTGCTTTGGCTATCGTTGGCTAATTTTTGCGCCATATCAGGGCTGTAGGCATGCGCTTGACCATGCCCTGTAATGTCGCCCAAAATATTGCCTGCATCCACAGATGAAAGTTGATCGCGATCACCCAATAAAATCAAGCGTGCATCTTGAGGTATGGCATCCAATACGCGAGCCATGATGGGTAAATCAATCATGGAAGCTTCATCAATCACCAAACAATCCAATAACAGCGGATTATCGTGATGATGACGATAACCACGTGGTGAAAAACCAAGCAAACGATGCAAGGTGGCGGCTTCTTCAGGAATACAACGGCGAATCGTGTCATCAATGCTGATGTTTTGTTTTGCCGAGCGAATGGATGCCATCATGCGTGCGGCTGCTTTACCTGTGGGAGCTGCTAAACGAATGCGCATATCTGCGTTTTGTTCTAATAAAAGTGCCAGAACCTTGACCAGCGATGTTGTTTTACCTGTACCCGGTCCACCAGAAATCACCGAAAAACGTTGGCGAACCGCTAACGCCGCCGCCATTTTTTGCCAATCCATTTCTTCCTTGTTTTTTAGCGTATTTTTGGCAAATAAACGTGATAAACCTTCTTTTAAGCCTCGTTCATCCAAGTTTATAGTTTTTTTCAATCGGCTTAACAATGCATCTGCGACGTGTTGTTCCGCTGACCAAAAACGTTGAAAATACAATAAATCACCATCCAAAATCATCGGTGCATTATCGCCAGCATCTACAACGCAAGGGGTTTGCAATAAAAAAGTGCGCCATGTTTCCATATCAGGCGCAACTCCATGAGCATTATGCCAAGGTTTCTGTGCCAAGTCTTTGAGATTGAGACAGACATGACCTTGTTCATCGTGTTTCGATAAAGAAAAAGCCGTGTGATATAATAAATCATGCGTATCGCCACCTGCCATTTCAACCATAAAATCGGCAAACATTTCAGCCAGCCCTTGTTTATTTTCTAAGTTGTCTTGTTTGAGGACTTGTTGCTTGGCTTGACTCATTGGCTCGCTCCTTTGCCAAAAATATCCTGATCCAGTGTGTCAATCAAAGCAGCGGAAGGTTTATCAAAAAAGACACCCTCATTGCCAGCATGTTCAGCTCGCATACCTCGTAAAAATAAATAATACACGCCGCCAAAGTGTGTTTCATAATCATAATTCGCCATGCGAAGTTTCAAATAGCGATGCAATGCCACCGTATAAATCAAATATTGCACATCATAACGGTGGCTAAGGATGGTGTTTTGCAAGCATGGGACTTGATAATCCTGCAATCGATTGCCCAAATGATTACTTTTGTAATCGGCAATGTAATAACGCCCGTGATGTTCAAAGACCAAATCAATTTCACCAGTAAGATAACCATGACAATGTTCGGCAATCAAATCTTGCAAGGCTGTATCACTGGCTTGTTGTAAGGTTTGATTGAATTTCTGAATATTTAATTGTGGTAAAGCCATATCAAAATGCAATTCATTAAGACGTTGAGCTTTGGATAGGTTTTTTAAGCATAAACCATCGTGCAAGGGTGTTTGAATCACATCATTCATCCACGCTTTTATCGTATCATGCTGATCGACATGGATACCATAACGGACACCATGTTTTTGCAGAAAATCATCGCTTTGCGTGTCAATGTCAGCTTGAAAATTTATATTTTCCAACAGGGCATGTACACAGATTCCCATGTTTCGGTTCGATGGAAGATTGAATACGGCATCTTGACTATCCTCTTCTTGTTCCATTGCTACGAATTGAGGATGAATCGAACGAGTCAGCTTTGTATAACTGGTGATGCTCTGATTGTGTGTAAATTTTCTTGAAAAAGCTTCAATATGGAGGGTTTCGATGGCTTGCGGCTTAGGTTCTAAGGAAATGACATCTGGATGTTCAATCGAAAGCATTTGCCACTCAATGTTGTCATTTTTAGGTCTTTCTTCTTTTAAGTGGGGGGCAAGCAAATGGGTAATGGCGCTTTTAGGGGCATTTTGACCAATCGTTCCCCAAGCCACATAAAGTTTATGGCTGGCTCGGGTCAAAGCGACATAAAGCAAGCGCATATCTTCTGATAAACGTTCCTTATCAGCGAGTTGTAACTTTTGGAAATCGGCATTTAATTCAAGATAATGGTGTTGTTCTACTTCATCATAATAGGCTAATAATTGATTCGATTTGATGCTTCGAGGTTTGCAATCCCAAAGGTAAGGGACAAAAACAATGGCATATTCTAAACCTTTGGCAGCGTGAATGGTGCTGATTTGTACCAAATTACCATCGTTTTCCAACCGTAATTTTGCCTCATCACTGGCGTTGACATCTTTTTGGCATTGCTCTTCAAACCACGTCAATAAACGAATCATACTGACCTTGGATTGCGCTTCTTGTTGTAAGAGTTCAGCCAGTTGCAAAAGATTGGTTAATTGACGTTCACCATCCTTTTGATTCGCCAAATATTCACCCATCGCAAAGCTGCGCAACAAGCTTTGAAACATGACCATAAAACCTTGTTGTTCCCATAAAGCATGCAATCGTTTGAAAGTTTCTTGCCACTTAAAGGGCGTGTTTCCCGTATTGAATTGCTGATGAATGGTCGAATAATGATAACCCAATAAGCAGCTACTCATCGCCTCTCTTAATCGAGATGGGTTATCGTGTTCTAAGATGGCTTTTAGGATGATGAATAAACCTTTGGCTTCATCGCTTTGAAAGATGTGATCTTTGCCTGCGGTAACGGCTGCAATACCGCGTTTTTGCAAAGCTTGGCGGACTGCGGAGGATTCATGATGTCCACGAGTTAGAACCGCAATATCATTGGCTTGGACAACACGGTCACCCAAATGCAATTCACCTGCTTCAGCTTGCTGCAATAACCTAGCAATTTCATTGGCGACATATTTATGCAATAAATGGCTTCCATTCTCTTTACTCAGTGCTTTGCCGTCACTTTTGAGTGGAACTTTCCACATGGTAAGGGCTTTGACTTGCTCATTTTTATAGCTCATCAAGGGATGCGTTTTGTTCGGGACTTGAACTGGTGA
>JAUZQL010000214.1 GCA_030950975.1 Mariprofundaceae bacterium
GCTGCTTCCTTTAGATGTTCCTTTAGATGTTCCATCTGCTTGGCTTTGATTCTCTCCTTGATTCGTACCTTCTGTGGTGGAATCATTTTTTGTCATGGCATCCCCTGTGGTATGGGTTTCACCATGATTTTCTTGAATTGATATTTTTCCTAAGGGTGCAAGTTTATCATGAATCTTGCATAAGCTTTCTTCGATTTGAATCAGCTCACTGCGTGAGAGTGGATCGGCTAACACCATTAAACCAAACTCATCACCCATCATCACATCAACAACACGATCAACCCCTTGAAAGCTCTCATTATCCTCATTGACACTAGGCACACCGATGACTTTGGCAAAGCGCTTCATGTTGGAAATCTTTTGCAATAATTGTTTTTTATTACGCTCTGGTGTGATTTTACTGCCCCTGAAATTTCCTTCGATGCTGGGTTTTAAAATATGATCACCAATATCATCGACATCAAGCTCAAGCTCTTTCTTATAGTTCTTATCTCTTACAATGCCAAAATAAAAAGATACGCCATGTTTGTCCCCAAGGAGCATGTATACAAAATTAACCCCCTCCAAACGAATAGCACTAATGACATTTTCAAGGGCTTCTTTACGCGGAGATTTATCTTCAAAAGTCAGCTCTTCAATGTGAAATAAAATAAAATCTTTGAGATTAATTTTTTTGACATCTTCAATAGTTGAGTGCGTATCAATAATGTTTGCGAGCTTTGTCTTGTTCGATAAAATATCTGCCAATATATCTTTTTCATTTAAATTTTTCATCGTATTTCTCCAATTAGCAATAAATGGAAATAAACTCCATTCTTACCCTCGAATGTTTGTGTTGAAGGTCTTTTGTTTCAAGCATGAGTGCCCGATAAAAGAACTCGGGCATGGTGATGTTTTTTATATTTGAAAGACTATAGCGGCGAGAATATTATTTATAAGCGGCATTTAAACCGTTTAAATAAGCTTGCCATCGTGGTGTATCGTTGGAACTATGGCTGTACGAATCAATGCCAAGCGCTTCTAAGGAAGCCCTAGCATAAGCGATATGTTCAGCCTCACTCATCTTTTTCCAATCGGATTTATTGACAATATGGTCGCCTGTTTTGTCAAACTGTGCATCGACCGTCAATGTTTCTTCAGCGCATACAAAAAGCGGCAGCATCACTGCCACCGCTCCTGCAAAAAACTTCAGCTGAAGTTTCTTAATAACGATAATGGTCAACTTTATAAGGTCCTTCAATAGGTACATTAATATAGTCGGCTTGTTGTTGAGAAAGCTCAGTTAAATTCACACCAATTTTAGCCAAGTGTAAACGTGCTACTTTTTCATCCAAACGCTTCGGCAAGACGTAAACTTGGTTGTCATAGTTTGCAGAATTTTCCCAAAGTTCAATTTGCGCCATGACTTGATTGGTAAAGGATGCAGACATCACAAAGCTTGGATGACCTGTAGCACAACCCAAGTTCACCAAACGACCTTCAGCCAATAAGGTAATGCGTTTACCATCTGGAAAGATAATTTGATCCACTTGTGGTTTGACATTTTCCCATTCATATTGTTTTAAAGAAGCCACATCAATTTCATTATCGAAATGACCAATATTACAGACGATGGATTGATCTTTCATCTTGACCAAGTGATCATGTTGAATGACATGGTAGTTGCCTGTTGTGGTGACGAAAATATTGCCTTCTTTACAGGCATCATTCATATCCACCACACGATAACCTTCCATCGCAGCTTGCAGCGCACAAATCGGATCAATTTCAGTCACCCAAACCGTTGCCCCCATGCCTTTAAACGCTTGCGCACAGCCTTTACCGACATCGCCATAACCCAAAACAACGGCAATTTTACCTGCAATCATCACATCAGTGGCACGTTTGATACCATCCAATAAGGATTCACGGCAACCATACAGATTATCAAATTTCGATTTAGTCACAGAATCATTGACGTTAATGGCAGGCACTTTCAATTCGCCTTTTTTCGCCATTTCATACAAACGATGAACGCCTGTGGTGGTTTCTTCGGATAAGCCTCGGATATCAGGCAATAATTCAGGATATTTATCATGAATCAATTGCGTTGCATCACCACCATCATCCAAGATTAAGTTGGGTGTCCAGCCATCAGGGCCATGAACCGTCTGCTCAATACACCACCAGAATTCTTCTTCTGTCTCGCCTTTCCAAGCAAAGGTTGGAATACCTGCTTGAACCATCGCTGCGGCAGCTTGATCTTGTGTTGAAAAGATATTGCATGATGACCAACGGACTTCTGCACCCAAATCGACCAATGTTTCCATCAATACCGCAGTTTGAATGGTCATGTGCAAACAACCGACAATACGCGCACCCGCCAATGGTTTTTTACCTGCATATTCTTCACGCAAAGCCATCAAACCAGGCATTTCCGTTTCTGCAATGGTCACTTCTTTACGTCCCCATGCTGCCAAGGACATATCCGCTACTTTATAATCTGTAAATTCAGACATTCTCATACTCCTATGTTCACCCAAAATAAGTTTTTGGGTATAAAAAATATGAGCACCGTTGTTTTTATTCTAACGACTGAGCCTAGCGATTTGAATATACAAATCGTCGCAGTGCTCCTCAGTCAAGTGAAACTTAAAGACCCGCAGCGGCTTTCAAAATAGCGGCTTTGTTTGTTTTTTCCCATGTAAAATCAGGCAGTTCACGTCCAAAATGACCATAAGCAGCGGTTTGCGCATAAATAGGACGCAATAAATCAAGTTCTTGAACGATTCCTTTGGGACGCAAATCAAAATGTTCTTGCACCAAATCAGAAATATGAGTATCGGCAATATTGCCTGTACCAAACGTATTCACCATCAATGATGTCGGTTTAGCAACACCAATCGCATACGATATTTGTACTTCACAGCGATCAGCTAAACCTGCTGCAACAATGTTTTTTGCAACGTAACGTGCTGCATAGGCTGCGGAGCGATCGACTTTGGATGGATCTTTACCCGAAAAAGCACCACCACCATGTCGACCAAA
>JAUZQL010000215.1 GCA_030950975.1 Mariprofundaceae bacterium
GCAGTGAATCAGAAGGCAGTGTTTCTTCATACCAAAGCGCACCTGCCTTTACTATTTTCGTTTCACTTTCAATGGCGATATGTGGAGTGATTGCGGTTGCATTTTTAGCAAACCAAGAAAAATCTTCATCACCCATGATGAGAAGCTGTGAGTCGATATTTTCGACTCCAAAGCTTTCAAGCACTGCAATAATCGGGGTTAAATCGGTGTTCACTTGCGTAAACTTAAACTCTTCAAGAAATAACTCACCTTCAGCATTGCCCAATACCTGTTGACCATTGGGTACGGGAACTTGCCAATCCGCTGTTATCCCCATCATTGCCATATCGCGTTTGAGTCGTTTTAGAATGGCAGGACAAGTGACTAGCTTAAAATGACCCGTAAGTGAGCGCACAGGTAGCAACAATAGCCTAGCATCGGTCATTGCCACCTGTGAGGCATTGCCTTCGCCATCGGCTGTGCCAAATGTATCGCTAAGTTTTTTATCTTTACCCCAACCTGCCCGAATCTCGGCATGAGCGCGAAATGCACCTTTGATTGCAGAGCCAAATACACAGGGATAATTTGTATGCACTTCACGTTGAATCGGCATATCGATAATGCCCGCATTTTGACCCGTACCCGCATGAATCGATGTTTCTGCACGTAGCCCTAGAATAGTTTGTTTCATTATTTTTCCCCCTCATTCCAGATTCCCACAGCTACTTCGCCATAACCAAAGGCTGTGCGATCTCCAATACGTTTTTGTTTCAAAAAATTTACAACATCATCATTTGTTTCAAATTCTACAAAATAGCTACTTCCTGCTGGTATGAGTGATTTAAGCGGTTTAGGTTGTTTCTTTTTATAATCCCAACCACCTTCACGTACAGCTTTACCAATACATGCGGAAACAATGGTCATGCCCTCAATGTCTGGTTCACTTTTACCACTAAAATCCGCATGGGTAAGAAGACTAAGTACAAATTTCTTAGCATCTTCTTCTATCTTGGCATTCAACGGTTCATTTTGATGTTCTTCAATCATTAAATGAGCCATTCGACCCTCGCCACCCAAGCGCACCATGCTTGCAGGTATCACATCATCAACACCCTCAACGCTCATGGCTAAACTAACATCCTCGCCTAGGCGGATATGTTGGGTGAAATAAAGCATACCATCTTCCACTTGTTTGGTTTTATTATCCCGACCAATCCCAACACGTGTTTCACCACTAAAAAGCGATGATTCTTTAATAAACGACTTGGGTAAATCACCTTGAAGCACGTTGTTCATATCAGAAGCATTCAGCCACCCATGTTCTATAGGTTTTGCCGCTTCAATATTTGACGCTGGAACAGGTAATCTATGTTTTCCCATATCTGTAACATAGCTACTTTTTGATGGCTTCAGACGTGTCCATGCCTGTTCCTTATCACTATACAATAAATGCAAAGGCACGGGATATAGACGTTCACCCGATTTATAAATATAAGGCCCTGCAAAGCTTAGTTTGCCTGCATCATCGCTCTCTTTACCGATAAGCGATGCGATTTCTGCCTGTTGATTTTCGCGAAACTTTTGCCAATTCACACCTTTTGCATCCCCGATAGAAGCACGAATGACACCTGCCAGCGTTTGTGCTGTGGGTGGAAATTGTGAGTCCAGAAATCCGCCTTCACCTTGGTTAAAAGATTTAGCACCACGAAAAAAACAAGAATCCAAAGGTTTGAAGTTCCATACTTTCATAAGTTATTTACCCGTAGCCATATAAATTTGCAAACATGATCAGCCTGCCTAACCACATCATTCACATCCACTTCATTGAGCCATTCAATCGATTCAGGATATCGTATTTCAACAGCATAAGCATTCATGCTGGCAATCTCATCAAGCTGATCAAAGGATCCATCATGTTGTTTTGCCAATTGCTGTAAGTAACGCAAATCATGCGTATTGGAAAAATGCGTTTTTTTACTGATTAAATAGGCTTTCAAAGCCTTTTCTACCGCTTGTTGTGCATGAAATAATATGGTATCCACGGTTGGATCATCAAAAGATAGCAAGCGTTGGCATGTCAATAAATCACTATCACTTTTAGTTTTCCATGCTTCAATCAAAGACTTACTGCTTGTCATATGATTTCTATTCCTTCATGCAACACATTATAGCAAAGCGAACCGGGAACTTGCTTCCATGCACGAAATTCATCTGGGGTATAAACCAGAACATCCTTGGGGCAATCCAGTTTCGACAACAATGTATATGCATTCATTGAACGTTGCGGACGTGGCAAATCACTATCCATGATAAACAACACGTCTACATCTGAATCTTCCCTTGCATCACCTCTTGCATACGAACCAAATAACCACGCGGTTTGTGCATGAAGCTCTTTGGCGGCATCACGAATATAAGTTTTCAACTCATGTTGCGTAAAGCTCATCGTTCCACACCCTTCTGTGCTAAAAAGCGCAACAGTAATGCGCCATCACTGCTATAAAGTCCAGTCCACACTTTTCCATGATAAATACGGAGTAACGGCATTAATTTATCAATCTGTGCTGTTACATAGGCTTGTTTGCTCTTTCCTTCGGATTTTTCATCCCATCCATCCAGTAAGCCACTGCTTAAATACGATGTTTCAAGCAACTTATTTAATTGAATATCTTCAAGCTCTTTGCGGAGTTTTTTCATATCTTCTGGGTTATCTGGAAAACAATCTGGCATCACAATTTTTAACACTTCGCGAAAACCGTAGAGTATTTTGGATCCATATCCTACATCACTTTTCTTTTCGGCTCGTATTTCCATTTCGTGTATTAAATCAGTCATGTCTGTTGCTAATGCAATAATCGTATCACCATGTTTCTCTTCTGGAATATCCCATGGCACAGACCACGTCTGTTGTAAGCCACCGGGTTTCCATATACGACATGCCAGCGCATCTCTGCCTGTTTGATCTTTGGCAACATCATCCAATAAATGATGAATATCTTTCAGAATCATGGTTAATGGCAATTTCATATGAACATATTCAATG
>JAUZQL010000216.1 GCA_030950975.1 Mariprofundaceae bacterium
GATACATTGATCGTGTTGTTGCAGCAGACCTTGTTGATAACAACCTAAAAAAACTTCATGGGAACGAGCATCTTCAACAACCCATATTTTTTCATCTGATTCAAGCTGCATGGCAGTGATGGCAAGTGATGATATGCCCCACATAGGAAGTTGTAAGGATGCATTAATTCCCGCCATGGTAGCGGCGGCAACACGTAATCCAGTGAATGAACCTGGTCCTTGCGCTAAAGCAAGTAGCTTCAAATCTGTCCAAGTGCGTTCTGCATCTTGTAGTAAGTTTTCAAGCAATGGTAAAACACTATGTGAATGGTGTTGCCCCACCTTACTTTGGGCATGAAAGATTTTATTTTCTGATGTGATTAAACATGCATGTGCGATGTTTGTAGAGACATCCAAAGCCAAAATAGGGTAAATATCGCTCATTATTATAGAAGTTCTCTTAATGCTTGGCGCAATAATTTTCCATATTTAGGGTGCTGTAAACCGAGTGTAGCATTGGCTAATAAGAAGCCATAAGGATTCCCAGCATCAAAGCGTTCACCTTCAATCAACACACCATAAACAGGCTCTTCTTTGGCAAGTTGGCACATAGCATCGGTCAATTGAATTTCATTACCTTTACCTGGTTTTGTTGTTTTTAAAATTTCAAAAAGGCGAGGTGTAAAAATATAACGACCAATCATGGCCATATTGGAAGGCGCAAACTCGGTTTGAGGTTTCTCAATCATATCATCCAAGCGCAAAAAACCACCTTCATCATGCGCTTTGACAATCCCATAACGATTCACTTCCTTGTCAGGAACACAAGCCAAACCAATCACCGATGCACCTGTTTGTTCATGTACAGCACGCAATTGTTCCATGGCATTTTTGCCTTTGGAAAGAATTAATTCATCGGCAAGAGAGACACCAAAACATTCATCACCAACCCAAGGTGCAGCACACAAAACAGCATGCCCCAATCCCAAGGGTTGTTTTTGACGAATATAAGCCACTTCAACCATGCGTGATATATGCGATACGATTTCATACAACTCAGTTTTACCAGATGCATTGAGACTGTTTTCAAGTTCGGCTGAAATATCAAAGTGATCTTCAATGGAGCGTTTTCCACGCCCTGTCACCATGACTACTTCATCCATGCCCGCAGCTAAAGCTTCTTCTACACCATATTGAATCAATGGTTTATCGACAATGGTTAGCATTTCTTTGGGTGTAGCTTTGGTGGCAGGCAAAAAGCGCGTACCCATGCCTGCAGTTGGAAAAATAATTTTATGCAAATGGTTTGACATCAGTGAGCCTCGGGTATGTTGATTAACTTAAATGACCATAGGAGTGTAGACCAGCTAAATACATATTCACACCCAAAAAGCAAAAAACGGTGACCAAGAAGCCAATCACTGTCCACCAAGCCAGTGTTTTACCATGCCAGCCATGAGAAATACGTACATGTAAATAAGCACCATAAGTCAACCAAACAATCAATGCCCATGTTTCTTTTGGATCCCAAGACCAATAACCACCCCATGCTTCAGCAGCCCAAGCAGCACCGAGAATGGTCGCTAAAGTAAACGCAGGAAAGCCAACAGCCACAGATTTATAAGCCAATTGATCGAGTTGTTCTAAACTTGGAAAGACTTTGACCATTTTACTATCACGTGTTTCAAGCCACATGCGTGTTAAATAAGCCATGCCTGCACCACAAGCGACTGCAAAAGAACCATAGCCAACAAAATTCATAGGTACGTGAATTTTCATCCAATAGGATTGCAATGCTGGTACCAAAGGTTTGATTTCAGCTTGTCCGACCGATTCCAACCAAATAGCAAAAAACACACCTGCAGCAACCAATACCATGACAAAAGCGCCCATGGCTTTGGCATCGTAGCGTTTTTCCCATTGTAAATAAATAATAGTGATGATACAAAATAATAAAATAAACACTTCATAGATATTGGAAACAGGTGCATGACCAATTTCACCATCCATAAATAAATAAGATTCATACCAACGTAACAATAAAGCCGACCCACCTGCATAAACACCTGCCCAAGCAGTCCAAGTGGCTAATTTACCAATAAAAGATTCAGGTGCAAAAAGATAGGCAATGTATGAAACGGATGAAAAAATAAATAACACATTCATCGTCATAATAACATGAGCTGCAAAAAGGCTGGATTGATCTTCATAGGATACTTGTTCTGCTGTGGGTTCAAATAATGTAAAGATTGCCATCAAAATAATCATGAAAGCAGCGACATCAAACCAAGGAACCATCGTCTGTGGAATCCAGCTATCTTTTGTTACAGGGCGCATCGTTTGATATGCAATGGATAGACCACTACCCATTAAAGCACCTGTACCCAACCACATAAAACCGTCTTTTCCTACAAGTTGAAAGATATAACCATTTTCTGTGTAGCCATCACCGCCAAATAAGGCCAAGCCGACTGCGCCTAATATCAAACCAATATATCCCCAATAACGTACAAAGGCAGGTCGCCCTTGATATAATTGGCTGATCATGCCTGTTGATTCTACGTTTACATTCATAGCTTATCTCCTTGTTTGAGTTGTTCCATATCATTTTCAAATGACGTTAATATTGCCTTAAATTCACGTTTAAAGTTTAAAGGGTTACGATTGCTTACACCTGCAAGAGTAACTTTCATGCCATCGTTTTCATGACGAATAATAATCCATAATTTACGATGAGAAATATACAGCATAATACATAAGCCAAATACCAACAAGGCACTTCCTGACCAAACAACATTCATACCAGGATCCTGAGCAAGCTGTAAACCAGTGTAATATTTTTGATCATAATCATCCAAGATAGGAATATAAGGCCAAGGCAAACGAGGAATAATTTGCACAGCTTGAATCACACGCATCGCCATGGCTTGAAAATTATCGGGGCGATTTGCGCCGAACACATCTGCCATCGCCAATTTGAAGGCTTGCATATTTGCTTTTTTAGGGTGCTTTAAGTCAGTCGCAGCGAGTCGAATAATAAAACGTTGGAATAACTGCCATTCTTTGGGATTGCTCATATCCAAGCCCAGTGCCATAGGTTTAAATTCTTTGGCATCACCCGAAAAAGAAACGGACATAAAAGTGCCTCGATTTTCACCATCCAAGATAAATGGATCAATAAAACTTCGGATTTTCACAGGTTTTAAGCCCGGTCCGCGCATGATATAATCCACAGATGCCCCCAAATCTTGGAAGTCTTTCGGTTGATCTTTTTCAGCCATATTTTCAACATTATGGGGGCGAAAATCTGTAAGTTCTAAGGTAATGCCAGTTTTTTCATCTTTATAGGTAGTATAAACCTTGGCTTCAGCCGTATCAATATCCCCAGTACCATCTAACTTCATCAGTTTAAAGTGAATATTCGAGCCACCATCACCAAAGCTGGCTTGATAAATACGAACACCTTTATAATACAAGGGTTCATTGACAATAATATCGGAGGTCAAAACTTCCTTGCC
The DNA here is from genome assembly GCA_030950975.1 of Mariprofundaceae bacterium. Taxonomy (GTDB): domain Bacteria; phylum Pseudomonadota; class Zetaproteobacteria; order Mariprofundales; family Mariprofundaceae. Next base: position 3,498 of record JAUZQL010000216.1, read on the forward strand.
ACCATCAATGATGGTTAGGTTACTTTTAAATTCTTTTGGCATGCCATTGGGATAAAAATCAATGGAAAAGTCATTGCATCGGACATAAAAAGGCATCACTAAGGATTTGGTACTTGTGCCTTGAAGAAAAGAAATTTCATGTTCTTCTGCACCGACAGGGACTTGCATATTGCCACGAAAACCATAATGAACACTCATCCAGCCGCCAATTAAAATAATCAGCATGGCGGAATGGACACAAATATAACCCCATTTGTGATAATGCCCTTTGTCCGCACGAAGGTAGGTGATGCCATTTCTTTCTTCGCTACGAATGGTCCATTCTTTCAGTTGATTTTTGATAGGTGAAATAATTTTTTCTAAGGGTTGTTCAGCTAGCTGCCAATGATGAACAAGCTCCATATGTTTGATGGCACTATCGGAGACAGGAACTTTTTTAGTACGCATTTCTTTCAAAAAACGAGGTACATTGCGGTACAAACATACGCTAAGTGAAAGCATCAGAAATCCCAATAGGGATAAAAACCACCAAGTGTGGTACATATCGAATAAACCTAGAGCACGAAAAACCCAATACCAAATGGGTCCAAATTGTTGTAAATAATCGCTCTGGTCTTGGTTTTGTAATAATACAGTACCAATGACCGAAGCTAGTGCGAGCACCGTGAGTAAGCTGATTGCCAAGGTCATGGAGCCGAGGCGAAGTAAAACTGGTTTGAGAAAATTAGTAAATTGAGACATACGCGGCATCATAACTAGCTCTTTCTTCCACGTCATGCGTATAATCTCCCCTAGCTTTTATGGGTTTAGCGCAGGCGTTGAATACCATGCTTGGATAGGGTGTATATTTTTGAAGCTTGTTGGGATGTATGGGCTTCGTGTTGAGTAAGGATGGATGCGATATGTCGTGAGAAACGCATACGTGTGGAGCGTTGTAACGCCAAAGTCGATTGACCACGTCGATTTAAGCTACTGGAAAGAAGTAAACCACCACATTGTTTGGCAAGGAGACGGGTTTCAAGGGTGTGATCTAAACGAATCGCAACATGCCCTTTTTTTTGACATGCGGATGAAAGTTTACCTTTAGCTGGAAGAATTAAGGTTACAGATGTGTCCACATAGTGCCGCAACATGGTGCGTAAAGGGCGTGTGATGTATCGACATTGTTGAAAAACGATTTTTTTTGATGCCGCCAATAAGATAAAAGGACCTTGGCGTTGCTTAAATCTGCGTAAGCGTTGGATGGCTTGAGGATGCGTTGGATTGGCTGCGATGCCCGCAACGGTACTGGTTGCATGGGCTAAAAGGCGACCTTGCCGCAAGCATTGAGCCGCACGCAAAGTCGCTAGTTTATGTTTAATCTTCAGCGAGAATGACCTCGGCTTGAGCTAGGCGATCTGCCTTTAATTGCTCTGCCAAATGAACATCATGTTGAGCAAGTATTTGCACGGCGAGTAAGCCTGCGTTTTTTGCAGCATTGATACCAACGGTCGCTACGGGCATGCCGGGGGGCATCATCACAGTGGAAAGTAGCGCATCCTTACCATTGAGAGGACCTGACGCAATCGGTCCGCCAATCACAGGTTTGATGGTGTGTGAGCATACCACACCTGCTAAATGTGCGGCCATACCTGCGGCACAAATAAATACTTGGCAGCCAGCCGATTCAGCATCTTGAATAGCTTGAAGGGTTGCTGCTGGCGTTCGATGGGCTGAGCGAATCATGGTTTTGTAAGCAATGCCAAACGCATCAAAAACAGCTTCAGTTTTTTTCATCACAGGCAAGTCAGATTGACTACCCATCAATATCAATACCTTGATGGCATCCATTTAACGTTCCTCACGTTGAACAGCGCGATAGCCAATATCTTTACGATAAAAACCATCTTGCCAATCCAAATGTTGTAAGCTTTGATAGACTTGATGTTGTGCTTCTCTCACAGAATCAGCCAGTGCTGTGATACCGAGAACACGTCCACCCGCATTGACAATTTGCCCATCTTTTTCAGCCGTACCCGCATGAAATACCATGCTACCTGAGGCTTCAATGGCATCTAAGCCAGAAATGACCTGTCCTTTTTCAAAGCTAGCAGGGTAGCCTTTGGAAACAACTGCAACACATAAGGCTTTGCGCGAATCCCATTCCAGTTCCACACCATCCAAACGTTTTTCGGCTGCGGCAAGCAAGACTTCGCCTAAATCTGATTTCAGGCGTGCCATTAAGGGTTGGCATTCAGGATCGCCAAAGCGGACATTAAATTCTAAGGTTTTGATACCATCATCGGTGAGCATGATACCTGCATATAAGGTACCGATAAACTCTGCCCCATGTGCTTTTAATGCGGCAATGATGGGGCGAGCAACGGTTTCTAAGACTTCCTTTTCAATGGCAGATGTGACACAAGGTGCAGGTGAATAAGCACCCATACCACCTGTGTTCGGACCTAAATCACCATCAAGCAAAGCTTTATGATCTTGTGA
>JAUZQL010000217.1 GCA_030950975.1 Mariprofundaceae bacterium
AAGCAAACTTTCCGCCCGACTTCACAATGAAGTCTTGCTCAAACGTGAAGATTTACAGCCTGTTTTTTCGTTTAAAATTCGTGGGGCTTATAATAAAATAGCCCATTTAACAGACGCTGAAAAACAACGCGGTGTGCTTTGTGCATCCGCAGGAAACCATGCGCAAGGGGTGGCATTATCTGCCAAACACTTGGGTTTAAAAGCCACCATTGTCATGCCCTGCACCACCCCTGAAATTAAAGTCAAAGCCGTTGAAGCCTATGGTGCAACGGTAGTTTTATCAGGTGATTCCTATTCCGATGCAAGTGCACATGCGACTATTTTATGCAAACAAAAAGGTATGACGTATATTCATCCTTACGATGACCCTTTGGTCATTGCTGGGCAAGGAAGCATTGCCGCTGAAATGCTAAAGCAAACATCCTCAGCTTTAGATTTAGTGTTTGTTCCGATTGGTGGTGGTGGTTTAATTGCAGGCATTGCGAGCTACCTCAAAGCCCTTAGCCCAAACACTCAAATTATTGGCGTTGAACCTGTGGATTCCGCAGCCATGCACGATTCCATTGAAGCAGGTGAACGGGTGGACTTGGCACAAGTTGGCATTTTTGCCGATGGTGTTGCCGTCAAAAAAGTAGGCACTCACACCTTTGATTTGGTGCAACGTTACGTGGATGACATTATTTTGGTGGATACCGATGAAATTTGTGCATCCATCAAAGATATTTATGATGAAAATCGTTCCATTGTTGAACCCGCAGGGGCTTTGGCTGTCGCAGGGATGAAAAAATATGTGCGCCAACATGAGATACAAAGTAAAGTCATCGCTTGCGTCAATAGTGGTGCAAATATGAACTTTGATCGCTTACGCCATGTTGCCGAACGTTCTGAAATGGGCGAACGCCGAGAAGCCTTATTTGCTGTGACGATTTCTGAAGAACCGGGAAGCTTTTTGCGTTTTTGCAAACTTTTGGGCGATCGTTCCATCACTGAATTTAACTATCGCTTATCAAGTCGCAGCCAAGCGCATGTTTTTGTGGGTATTGCTGTTAGTTCTGAACAAGAGCGTTTGGATATTTTACACACCTTACAACAACATCAACCCATCATTGATTTGATGGAAAATGAAGCTGCTAAGCTCCATTTAGGTCATATTGTGGGTGGAAAATCTGCCCATATTCAAGATGAAAAACTGTATCGTTTTGAATTTCCAGAACGTCCTTCTGCTTTATTGGATTTCCTCATGCATATCGCAGGACGTTGGAATATTTCATTGTTTCACTATCGCAATCATGGCGCAGCCTTTGGACGTGTCTTGGTGGGCATAGAAGTCCCCAAACATGATGAGCAAGCTTTTCAGGGATTTATTTTAACATTGGGTTATGCTTGGGTGGATGAATCGAAAAATGAGGCGTTAAGGCTTTTCTTGTAATATAGATTACTAACCTTTTTCCCATTTCCACCCTATCATCTTCATCGATTGAGCAACTCGCTACTGGGTTGATTGAATAGGATAGAATTATAATTTAGAGAGGAGAAAAAATGAAAAAAATTAGTTTATGCCTTGTTGCCATGTGTATGTCAGCAAGTATCGCTACGGCGGCAAGTATTGAAGATCGCACATCAACCTTGGAAACACAGTTGCAAGGTAACCACGGTTATCACGCTGAATTAGCCCGAGAATTAGCAAGCATTGCTGGCGAAGAAAGAGATCAACATGACACGGGTGTTGGAAAAGCATTTATGCGTTTGGCTGAAGAACATGCACAAAAGGCAGGGGCTAAATAATGAAAAAAATCATCTTACTTGCTGCTTGCGCATCCATCACTGCCTGTTCCGCTCATCTTCCAAGTACACAAATTAGTGATTTGGATGAAGTTCGTGCTGCTATTCAAGCCTCAAAAGCTGCTGGCGCTGAAAAATGTGCACCAAAATCACAGGCAAAAGCTGTGGCTACGATGTATCAAGCCGCACATGAAATTACGGATGAAGCTGGTTACCACGCTGAAGAAGATGCTGAGCTGATTGCCAGTGCCTTAAAATATGCAAACAAAGCGCGTGACGAAGCTAAAATCAATTGTGCTAAACCTAAGCCTGTTATACATCATGCAAAACCCAAACCTGTGGTTGTCGTTCAACCTAAGCCCATCGTTGTCGTTCAACCCAAACCCGTGGTTAAAGCAAAAGCCAAGCGTGTTGTTTTAGAAGTCATTCATTTGGAAGGTGTGTATTTCAAAACAAACAGTGCTGATTTAACACCTGCATCTCATATCGCAATGGAAAAAGCGGTGGCTACTTTGAAAAAACGCCCTGATATTCAGGTTGAAATTGCCGCCTACAGCGATAGTCGTGGTAAAGCTTCTTATAATCAAAAACTGTCTGATAAACGCGCAAGGAGTGTGATGAATTACCTAGTGAATCATGGTATTTCTAGTGATCGTTTAACGGCACATGGTTATGGTGAAGCAAACCCTATTGCAGATAATAAAACACGTGAAGGTCGTGCAAAAAATCGCCGTGTTGAATTGAATGTATTGAAATAAGTGCTTAACATTCACATGTTAATCCATGTTTGAATCAAGGTCTGTGAGCAATCACAGACCTTTTTTTGTGCGACTTGGTCGATGATAGGTTAAACTTCGCCCATGCAAAAAATATTAATTCACTTCGCCGAACTTTCTTTAAAAGGTAAAAACAAACGTTTCTTTGAAAAGAAAATGGTGGATAACCTAAAAAACTTATTCAAACCTGAACGTATCATTCGTCAACATGATCGTACCATTATGGAAATAGAACATGTTGATGAAGCCATGCTAAACTATTTAGCATTGATTCCAGGTATTAGCAATTTTGCTTTGATGCATGAATCTGAATCCTCTGTGGAGGCGATTCGTGATGTGGCGATGCAAGTTATTACTGAAAATCTTAATGATGTTTCAGGGAAATCTTTTTGTGTTCGCTCCCGACGTTCCGATAAACGTTTTCCTTTAACCAGCCCAGAATTAAATTATGAAGTGGGTGGTTTTCTTAAAAACCAACTCAATCTAAACGTCAATATCAAACACCCTGATTTCATGGTGCATGTTGAGGTCGGGACTGAAGGCACGTTTATTTATACCGATAAACGTCAAGGTGCAGGCGGTTTACCTGTGGGTTCTTCGGGCAAAGGTGTGGTGCTTTTTTCAGGCGGCATTGATTCGCCTGTAGCCGCTTACACCATGATGAAACGAGGCATGTCCGTCACCTTGGTTCACCTGTACAACAGCACTATCAACCGTGATTTCACGAAAATTAAGAATCTAGCGAAACAATTATCCTTATATCAAGGGCGTTTGCGCCTTATTATGATTGATTTGGAAGAATTTCAACGTCATGCGATTGCAATGGTTCCCGATACCTATCGTATGATTATCTATAAACGTCAAATGATTCGTACAGCAGCGATTGTTGCCGATGAAATCCAAGCACATGCTTTGATTACAGGCGATGCTTTGGGGCAAGTTGCCAGTCAAACAGTCGAAAATATTTATGCCATTTACGATGCCAGTCCTTTGCCTTTGCTTTCACCTTTGATTGGCTTTGATAAAGAAGACATTATTCGGGTCGGGCGTAAAATTGGTACATACCCCATTTCCATTGAAGAATATTGTGATATTTGTTCTTTTTTGATTGCGAAACATCCTGAAACACGCGGTAAAAAAGATAAAGTGGCTGACATGGAACGCTTACTTCCCATTGAGGGTTTGGATTGCCCTCGCCAATCTTTGGTATTTAAAAGGGGTGTTGAGGTTACACGAAAAGCATGAAACACGATGATATGTTTGCAGATCCACACGCTCATATCGGGGCATTTTGTTTTGATAAGCAAGTCACACAGGTGTTTGCCGATATGATTCGCCGTTCCGTACCGGGGTATGGTTTAAGCTTGGAAATGTTGACGCTTATAGCTGCTGAATATGCACAAGAAGGCAGTCATATTTATGATTTAGGTTGCTCTTTGGGTGCATCAACGCTGGCTGTTCGACAGGGTATTCAAGCACCATCGTGTCATATTTTTGCCATTGATAATGCCCCCGCCATGATTGAACAATGTCAGGCTTATATAGATGCGGATACAGCACCAACGCCCGTAACTTTACAATGTGCCGATATTCAAAATATCACCATTAACAATGCATCCATCGTGATTCTTAACTTCACCTTACAATTTATTCCTATCCAAGAACGTCAAGCCTTGCTGACACATATTGCAAGCGGTTTGCGTGAAGGTGGTATCCTCGTGTTATCGGAAAAAGTTTGTTTTGATGACGCGACAGAAAATCAACGAAATATTGCTTTGCATGAAGGTTTTAAGCGTTCTCAAGGTTATTCGGACATTGAAATCAGCCAAAAACGTCAATCCTTAGAACATGTGCTTATCCCTGAAACATTAGCAACACACCACCAACGTTTACATGATGCTGGTTTCAAGCACAGTCAAACATGGTTTCAATGTTTTAATTTCTCATCCATCTTGGCATTCAAATGAACGATTATCGCGATCAGGAACGAGCAAGGCTCAAAAACCATTTACAAGTCGTCACTGCATTGAAGCCATATCAAGATGAATTGTTACACCTTTTTGATCGAGGTTGGGAAAAAATTCAACGGCATGGCGATGTTCAACGTTGGCAAACGGGTTTTCATGCCTTGCCTCATATCACCCCATCATCAATTGATTTAAACGCTGATGCTGTACGTATTGGTGCAGCAAGTGATACAGAACAAAGCCAAACATCGATTCGACAAGCCTTGCAAGCCATGCATCCGTGGCGCAAAGGTCCTTTTGACATCTTTGGTGTGCATATTGATACAGAATGGCGTTCAGATTGGAAGTGGCAACGGGTTCAAGCTCACCTTTCCCCCTTACAAGGACGCAATATTTTAGATGTCGGTTGTGGTTCAGGTTATCACATGTGGCGTATGCTAGGGGAGAATGCCAATTTTGTGCTTGGTATTGATCCCACACCTCTTTTTTCCATGCATTTTGCGACATTAAAACACTATCAAACAGATGCCGCCGCTTACCTCTTACCTGTTGGTATTGATGATATGCCTGAACGTATGCATCGCTTTGATAGCGTGTTTTCGATGGGTATTTTATACCATAGAAAATCACCCATCGAGCATTTAAATCAGCTTAAGGATTTATTGCGCTCGGGTGGTGAATTGGTGTTGGAAACATTGGTGATTGATGGCGATGCCCATAGCTGTCTCACGCCTCAAGGACGTTATGCCAAGATGTGCAATGTTTGGTTTATTCCCTCAGTGAAGATGGTGGAAATTTGGTTGCAACGTTGTGGCTTCAAACATATCCGTTGTGTGGATGTAGCATGGACAAGTTTGGACGAACAACGCAGCACGGATTGGATGAAATTTGAATCCTTGCCTGATTTTTTAGACCCCAACGATATACGCAAAACCATTGAAGCTTATCCTGCTCCTAAACGAGCTGTATTGATTGCTGAAGCATAAATTGTAAAAGCATCATTTCCTTGCATAACAGATTTTGGAGAAAGGTATGACAAAAGCAATATTTGATAATTCGGATGTAACAGCAAGCAGTAAACAGCTTGAGGTGCTTAAGAAACACTTTCCACAGTGCTTTGATAAGCATGGGGCTTTTATGCCTGAAAAGCTTCAAGACTTGGTGAGCGCCAGCGGCTCGGAACTTTCTAAGGAATCCTATGCATTGAATTGGTTAGGGAAATCATACGCTCGCCTACTTGCCAATGAAAAACCACGTACCTTGTTATCCGAAGATAAAGAACACAATGCCAAGCCTGAAAACAAAGTCAGTGAGAATCTACTGATTAAGGGCGATAACCTTGAAGTCTTGAAACATCTTGTGAATGCCTACAGTGAACAGGTCAAAATGATTTATATCGATCCACCTTACAACACTGGCTCCGATGGTTTTGTGTATCAGGATGATAGGAAGTTTACGCCGCAACAGCTTTCACAACTTGCAGGCATTGATAGAGATGAAGCCAAGCGGATTCTTTCATTTACCCAAAGCAAAGCCAACAGTCATAGCGCATGGCTTACTTTTATGTATCCACGCCTATATATTGCAAGGGAATTGTTAAAAGATGACGGTGTGATTTTTATTTCCATTGATGATAACGAAGTGGCGCAGTTAAAGATGCTTTGTGATGAGGTTTTTGGGGAAGAGAATTTTATATCAACTATATCAAGTGTTATGAAATCAGGTGGAGCTAAGGGGAGTTTTTTTACACCTAATATTGAGTTTATTTTAGTTTATGCAAGAAGTAAAGTAGCGTCTACTCCATTCAGGTCGAAGATAACAAGCAAGCAAATAGAGACATACTATAATAAGGTGCAGAAAGGTGGTATGAGAGACGGAGAAAAATATGGGGAGGAGAGGTTATATAAGGCAAGTTTAGATGTCCGACCTAATCAACGGTATTGGATTGAATGCCCTGATGGTTCTTTTGTTATTCCTCCAGGCAATAGTTCTCCTAATCATATTAAAGATGGTGCTGCAATAAAACCAGACCCAAATGCTGGTGGGTGGAAGTGGGTGTATAAAACTTATGCGTCAGAATTTAAAAAAGGAAATATCATTTTCAAAAAGACAAAGACTTCTGCTTTAATAAATCAGAACGGTGAACAAGCTAAATTTAATATATACAATAAGTTATGGCTTTCAGAGCAGCAAGAAAAAGGAAAAGTCCCATCAAATTTCATTTCGGATATCGAAAATAGGCAGAGTTCTCAAGAGCTAAAAGACTTATCTATTCCATTTGATTATGCAAAACCATCAGCTTTAATTAAATACATTTGTGAAATAGCAAGACTTGCAAGCAATGATATTGTTCTAGATTTCTTCGCTGGTTCAGGAACAACCGCCCATGCTGTGATGGAACTCAATGCTGAAGATAGCGGCAATCGCCGTTGTATCAGCGTGCAAATTGATGAAGCAACGGATAAAAAGAGTGAAGCATATAAAGCAGGCTACAAAACCATCTTTGAAATCACTAAAAAACGTATTGAGAATGCGGCAGTAAAAATCAAGGAAGAAAAACCTGACTATAAAGGTGATTTAGGCTTTAAGATATTTGAGACCAAGTCTTTGTCCGATGCCTATCTAGATGATATACCCACGCTATCGGGTGAACAGCAAGCTTTACCGCTGATGTCTGATAATGTGGACGATATTTTAACCACTTGGCAAGTATATGATGGCATTGAGTTGACCAAGTCTTTAGAAACTATGAATTTAGCAGGATATGATGCTTATCATCATGATAAGGTGTGTTATCTCATGCACAAGGGCTTTAGTAGCGATGCGCTGGTGGCTTTTCTGCAAAAGCTCGATGATACGGATAATCTCTTTGAGGTTGAGAAGCTTGTGGTGAATGGTGTGAACTTTGATAGTAAGTATCAGAGGGAAATAGCTGAATCGATTAGCCAATATAAAAACAAAAAAGATAAACATATCAGTGTTGAGTTCAGGTATTAATCATGGCTGGATTTAACTTTGAACAGGACTTACCGCATCAAACGGCAGCGGTAGAATCGATTGTTAATGTATTCAGGGGCTTGGATATTCAGCAAGAAGCGAATATCGCTATGCAGAAGGTATGCAACCCAAAATTTCAACTGCAAACCTTAAAATATCCGCAAAATATAGATGCTGTGCAAAAATATCAGGGTATTTTTAAGACCAATTGCGGCATATTGGATATGAAAAGCAATGTACTGGATGTATCGATGGAGACAGGCACTGGTAAAACGTATACCTACACCAAGGCGATGTTTGAGTTGCATCGCACCTATGGTATTTGGAAGTTTATTGTGGTGGTTCCCACGCTTTCGATTAAAGCTGGTACGGTGAGTTTTTTACGTTCATCTGCGACCAAGATGCATTTTAAAGATATTTATCATAAAGCCTTAAAAGTACATGTGGTGGAAAGTCAAAAATCGAAAGGCAAGGGAAAGAAAAGTTATATGCCGCAAGCAGCAACAGCGTTTGTTGAGGCAAACCATGCTGAAACGATTCATGTGTTGGTGATCAATGCAGGTATGATTAACTCGCCCACCATGAAGACTGTGTTTGATCGACAGTTGTTTGATACTTATGACACACCTTTTTCTGCGATTGCTTCAGTAAAGCCGTTTACCATTGTTGATGAACCGCATAAGTTTCCTACACGCAAAGTGACTTGGGACAATGTTCAGCAATTGGGTTCACAATGTATCTTACGTTTTGGGGCAACGTTTAATCATGATTATAAAAATCTTATTCATGAACTCACTGCCGTGGATGCTTTTAATCAGGATTTGGTAAAAGGCGTGGTGACTTATGTAGAAGCGTTTGATGAAGGTAACAATATTTCCATCAAGCTTTTACGCCTTTATCGAGATGAAGTTAAAGATAGTGATAGACCGAAAAAAATTTTAGAGGCGGTATTTGAGCTCAATAACAATGGCAAAACGAAACGCGTGAAGCTTATCAAGGGTGAAAGCCTTGAGAAAATTCACCCTGCCATGCAGGCATTGACGATTGAGAAACATAACCAAAGCGTAGTTGTGCTTTCCAACGGTTTAGAATTAAGAGCCAATAGTGTCATCAATCCATATTCCTATGCGGAATCATTGCAAGATAAGATGATTGACAATGCCGTGCGACGACACTTTGAAATTGAGAAAAAATTATTAACGCGTGATGTGAAAATCAAGCCGCTAACACTTTTTTTTATTGATGATATCGAAGGCTATCGAGCTGACCATCAAATTGCAGGTTCACTCAAGAAGAAGTTTGAAGCTTTAGTTGAAGCCCAAGCGAAAGCATTGCTAAAGGAGGAAACAAACCCTTTTTATAAAGCCTATCTTGAAAAAACTTTGCAGGACTTATCTCTGACACATGGTGGTTATTTCTCGAAAGATAACACGGGCAGTGATGATAAAGTTGAGCAGGAGATTACAGAGATTCTGCATGATAAAGAAACACTGTTAAGCCTTGAGAACCCTCGCCGATTTATCTTCTCCAAGTGGACGCTGCGTGAAGGATGGGATAATCCAAACGTATTTCAAATTTGCAAACTTCGCTCTAGTGGTTCGCAAACATCAAAGCTACAAGAAGTTGGACGCGGCTTAAGGCTGCCAGTGAATCAGTACATGAGCCGAGTGAAAGATGAAAAATTTGAATTGCATTATTATGTAGATTTTACTGAACAAGACTTTGCCAATGACTTGGTCAATGAAATTAATAGTAAATCGAATGTGATTGCTGCATCGCCAACATCGTTAACACCTGAACTGATAGCGCAAATAGAGAGAGCTTATTCAGGTCTTAAAGAAGACGATATTTTAGAAGCGTTGGATGAAGCTGGTGCGATTACACGAAGCAATGCTTTCAAACAAGGTGGCTTTGCTAAACTGCAAGAACTTTATCCATTTATCAGCGTAGGAACAGGGCTTAAGGCTAATAAAGTTCGTAGCGGTGATGTTAAAAAACAAAAGGCAACATTAAGGCTCGCAAAATACAATGAGTTAAAAGCCTTATGTGAGGCAATCAATCAACGGGTTGTTTTGGAATATAAAATTGACTCTGAGAATGATTTTAAGTCCATTCTTTTATCCTACTTTCAAACGTGTAAAAATGATTTTAAAGCACAAGGAAGTGTGACTCGTCATGCTAAGATTGAGTTCACAAAAGAAGCTGCTTTTGCCCGAGAAGAAGATTCATTGGATCATGATATTTTACCGCTTGTCACGATGAGTTATAAGGATTTTCTTATTGCGCTTGGTCGTGAGCTTCATGTGAATATAAACAGCTTACATCAAGTGTTGTTAGATATTCAAAAGGATTTGGATATCAATGCATACTTAAGCTATCCAACCATTCGCACTATCAAAGGTGGCTTTAAAAAACACTTGCTTGAACATGCTTTTGGTAAATATCAAATTGCTTACAATAAAGTTAGTAATTGCATACATCCCACAGTATTTACAAATGCTAAAGGAGTACCACATCAAGCGGTTTCAGCAGCCAATTTAGGCACGCAACAAGATGTGTTGAAAAAGACAGCGAAGCAATATCTTTTTGAAGAGGTGTTTTATGACTCTCCGCTAGAAAGAGAGAATATGATTACTTCCATTAAAGAGGTTATCGTCTTTACAAAAATACCTAAGAACTCCATTCGTATTCCTGTTGCTGGTGGTGGAACTTACTCGCCTGATTTTGCCTATGTCGTGGAGTATGAAGATGGTCAAAAAACATTGAATTTGATTGTTGAAACCAAAGATACAGATAAAGCAAGCTTACGAAATGAGGAAAAACAAAAAATAAAACATGCAGAGGCTTTGTTTAATCGTTTTGAACATGGATTCAAAGTATCTTTTGAGGCACAATTTAAGTCACAGAAAATTAAAGAAGTGATTCAAGAAACCTTAAAAAGACCCTTCTAAAATACCAAATGAGTAAGCAAAATTTATGGCACTCGGGTGGTGAATTGCTGTTGGAAACATTGGTGATTGCTGAAGCCTGAATGGGATGGATGTGATTGAGAAGAAAACATCATGATTTAACAGGTCGTTTAGCTAATTTTCGTTGCAAGGTGCGGCGATGCATGCCGAGTTCGCGCGCCGCTGCCGAAATATTTCCATCACACGCAAGCAATACTTTTTGAATATGTTCCCATTCCAAACGTCGAACCGAGGCTGCTTGATCAACAATCTTAACCGCTTCATTGCCGATATTCTTGCCAAAGGCACTTATGATTTCATCCGCATGGGCAGGTTTACTTAAATAATGGGTTGCTCCCAATTTAATCGCCTCAACCGCAGTGGCAATGCTGGCAAAACCCGTCAGTACCACAATGCGTATATCGGCACTAATGGTGCGCAAGAATTTGACCAGAACTAAGCCAGATAAACCGCCTTGCATGGATAAATCCACCACCGCATAACTTGGAAAATCCTGTGCATCCAATAATTCTTGCGCCTGCTCAACACCATGCGCTTGAATGACATCAAAGCCCCGTTTTTGCATCGCCTTTGCCAACACATGACAAAATATTTTATCGTCATCAACAATCAATAAACGACCTTTCGATAGCTTCGACATTAGCTTGCAAACCTTGGTAAGACCACACGAGCGCAAGCACCACCGTCATCAGGATTCAATAATTTCAAACTGCCTCCCAATCGTTCAAATACAGCTTTACTTAACAATAAACCCAGTCCACGACCTGTACCCTTACTAGAAATATCTGGCTCTCCAATATGCGCTAAAACATAGGCTGGAAATCCACAACCTTGATCTCGAACTTCCAGCCACAATAGTTTTTCATCCCAGCCAAAATTCACACTGATACCTTGCGGCGATGCATCGGCTGCATTGTTCAACAAATTAGCCAATGCCTGTGTAAGCGTTACATCGGCGATGAAATCAGGGGCTTCACCCTCAACTTTTTGGTATATATTCATCGTTACGTGAGGTCGTGTTATGTGCCACTGCATGGTTATTTCGTGCACATAGACATCAAATTTTAACTTTCGTCCACCTTCGGCGCGTAATTGTCCTGCATTGCTGGATAATTGTGCCAATACTTGCTTGCAACGCTCCAATTCAGCTTTCATCACATCGACTTGACTCACAATTTCATCGTTGTCTTTAAAATCGCATGCCAGCTCATGCGATACCACTGCCATCGTTGCCAAAGGCGTGCCCAATTCATGCGCTGCACCCGCCGCCATCGCCCCCAATGCCAAGATGTAATTATCTCGCTCTGCCTTCTCACGCATCTCTGCCAAACGTTGATCGCGTTGTTGAATACTATGGGTCATCCGCATAATAAAAAACACAATCAAGCCCACACTTAATGCAAAACTAAACCACATGCCCAATAAATGCAGATGAAAAATCGAGGTCTCATCATGCGGCTGCATGACAAACAAGGGATGATAGAAAAAAACCAATACCGTATAACACAGCAAAATAATGACTGCTGTCAGTGTGACCTCGCGCCGTCCCATCGTTGAGCTAACAATAATCAAAGGCAATAAATAGAGTGAAATAAACGGATTGCTATAACCACCCGAAAAATATAAAAACAAGGTCAAAAATAAAATATCGATGAGTAATTGCGTGAAATATATTCGTTCTGATAAACCTTTACTGCGCAGCAACATGAGATGTGATACTAAATTCACCAAGATATAACATGTGATGGCAATCATCATTTGCATAAGCGGCAAAGTGATGGCATCAGAAAAAATCGAAATCAACACCAATAATAACTGACACAGAATCAATACCACACGCATCAACAACAAGCGTCCTATATTGCTTGGCAATGCCTTTTTATGCGTCAAATCCTGATATGTCTCAAAGCATGTCATCTTATTTCCACCCTTATCATCAAACATATCGACAAGCTTATCCATCATAGAGCATGAATCACATGCGACAATTTGCCGCATGGTTACGCATGATGTCTGATTGTAGGATTCGGGATATATCTTTACTACGGAGGCAAGCCTACATGCCGATTTATTTCCCTATTCACACTACCATCAACATCCGTTCATTCATGATGTTGGCAGCGATGAGCTTATGTTCAAGCCATGTCTATGCTGCGGATAAACCTGTCATCATTCAGGTGGAAAGCACTGCCATTGAGCAGTTGGATAGCGTAACCATCAAACCCAGTGAACAGACGTATATGCCTGCGGATACCGCCGATATTTTAACATCCGTAGCTGGCGCTAACATCAATAAGAATGGGCCTTTGACTGGTATTGCCCAATATCGCGGCATGTTTGGCTCTCGCATCAATGTTCAAATCGATGGACTCAATGTCGCCCCCGCAGGTCCAAATTGGATGGACCCACCACTTAGTCATATTCCACCGTCACAATTGGCGCAACTCAAGGTGATTCGTGGCATCTCGCCTGTAAGCGCAGGAGCTGAAAGCATTGGTGGCAGCATTCAAGCCAAACGTGCCACATTGCCTTATGGCGATAATCATCACATCACCCCACACGGCACAGTCAGCACGGGTTATGATCAGAACAATCAAGCCTATACCATCGGCGGGCAAGTCGGTGTGAGTTCCGAAAGTGACCAAATTCAATTCAATGGAAATATTGATAAAGGCAAGGATATGCAAGCAGGTAATGGCTTGAACATTGTGCCAACAGCATACCAACGTCATCACTTAGGTATCCAGTATGGGCATCGTTTTAATAGGGGTGATTTCAATTTAGGCTACAACCATGAACGTGTCGATAACAGTGGTTCTCCAGCACTTCCGATGGATATTATTTATGTGAAAGGCAACGCTCTGAACGCTGGTTTCCAAAGTCATCCCGATAGCAACGATATCCAATGGCTGGCAGAGGTTCACTCTATGAATACCGACCACAAAATGGACAATTATTCATTGCGGACACCACCGACCATGCTTGGCATGATGGGTACACCTTTGATGAAACGCTTTAATATTGCTCATTCAAAGGATTTTGCTTACAAGCTACATGCAGCCATCCCTACCCATAGCGGAACCCTAACACTTGGAACGGACACTTGGATGACCAAGCATCAATCGGATATTTCTGATCCCAACAATAGCACCTTTGCCGTGCAGAATTACAACAACATCAAACGCGACCGATTCAGCGTATTTGGCGAATGGAAATCAGCATTAACAGACACTTTAGGGATTCAAACAGGTCTGCGATACAGCCGAGTTCATATGGATGCTGGGACTGTCAGTGCCCGTGGATTTATGGGTATGCTAGGAACTCAAATCAATACACTCGCCAACAACTTCAATGCAAGCCAACGTAATCAAAATGACAATCTTGTTGACCTTAGTTTGCAGCTAACACAAAAGCTAAATGACAATCTAACATTCAAGATTGGTGCCGCTAGAAAACAACGCGCTCCTGCCTATCAAGAGCGTTATTTATGGTCGCCTTTGGAATCCACGGCTGGATTGGCTGACAAACGAACCTATGTTGGTAATGTCCATCTAAGCCCTGAAACTGCCTACACGATTGATGCGGGTGTTGATTGGACATCCGATCGCATCTATTTCACCCCGCATGTATTTTACAAACGTGTCAAAAATTATATTCAAGGCACGCCAGTCACGAGTGGCACTGCTTATAATTTTAGAAAATCACAAGGCAATATGCTCAAAGGTGGTGGATTTTGTACGGCTCATCCATTGGATCCATTTTGTGTGCCTTTGAAATACGCCAATGTTGATGCAGAATTCTATGGTGCTGATGCGGGTTTTGGTGGCAATATCACAGATAAAATTGCCCTTGATGGCACCATTAGTTATGTCCGTGGCAAGCGCAAAGACATCACCGATAACCTTTACAGAATTGCACCACTTAATAGCACTATCGGGCTTAGTTACTATGCTGATGCGGGTTGGTCCATTACCACAGAAGGTAATTTTTACGGTAAACAAAACAAAGTCTCGCATACCAATACGGAACAAAAAACAGCAGGATACAGTCTCTTTAATCTCAAGGGTCGTTATGCCATCAATTCACATATCAATCTGACCGCTGGTGTAAATAACATCATGAATCGATTCTATCAAAATCATCTTTCAGGATATAATCGGGTCACAAAAAATACCGCAGGTCAGGCTTCTGCTGTCGCAACGGGGGCTCGTTTACCTGGAGAAGGGCGTAACTTTTTCGTGCAAGCACATGCTTTATTTTAAACAGCTTGATGCCGTGTGGGTAGGCAACGAATAGGCAAGATGAGCAAAATATATCGAAATGATATGCCAAAGCTTTATGGGCAATGGTTGTGGATTCAACAATGCCGAGATGGTGAAAAATCACGGTGGCTACCGTCGGTATCATTGATATTGGCGGTCGCCATACATCTGCTAATCATGGCAAATTTTACCAGTTTAAGCGCTACTAAATTGCCGACGATGCCTCATGAACTATTTTTTGAAGTCCAATGGGTTGCGCCACTCATGGCTCAAGAAACAGAGCAAAAGCATACGCCCAAAACATCAACACCCCCCATCGTGCATGCCAAAGCTTCAACCCCCAAAGCAAGCATCAAAACACCTAAAAAACCTTCCAAAGCAAAACCAAAACACAAACTGAAATCTCAAGTAAAAATACCCAAGCCCATCTCCGCCAAGTCTATTCAATCGCAACATGCCGTCATGCCTACAAGGACAGCAACACAAACAATCGTGCATCATAACAAAACCACAGCGACACCAAACAAAAGCTCATCGACATTATCGAGGCAGAAGCAAGCCCAACAAAAACACATAGATCAGGATTATATCGCGAACATTATTGCCCTTATCAACAAGCATAAAAGCTATCCTTATGCTGCACGTCGGCGACATCTTGAAGGGGATATTCATATCACATTCGTCATAGGTAAAGATGGTCACATCCATGAGCTTCACATCACAGGGATCAAGGCAAGTTTACGCCGTGCTTCCATAGCAGCATTAGAGGCTGCACAACCCTTGCCCAAATCACCCCGATCACTTCCTCAAGCAATCCAAGTCAATTTCATTATGCAATATCGACTTAAACATTAAGGGTTGCGGAAATCAGACAGTTTGCCAACTCCAACACCACAACCTAAACCAAAGTGATAGCTGGCAGTCACGACCAGTAAGTGCATTCATATTCACCTTCAGATGTCTCCCATAATCGTGATTCGGGGTATTTATTGTGCCGAATCTTGGCTTGGATATATTGGTGTACACTACTTTTACTTCGCTTTACTGTGAGAGCGATTTGACGGATGCTTTGCTGGCAAAAAATTGAGCTGATTGCTAGAGTCGCTCGGCTAGTTGCTCGTATATTGCGAGTTATTCTGTTTTTTTTGTCATTAATAGATGATGCACAATTGCGAGCAGTTAGTCATTCAATTTGTCCCATCGTAAACGGGAAGCCTCAAAGAGATGTCTGATATTCGTACTATTTCCCTCAAAAAAAGCCATTCAAAGCAACCAACGTTTGCATGATGAGTTGCTTGAAACATTATACTACCCCAGTTTTCGACAGGGTATTTCATCCATTTTAGGAGTTTAACCATGCCACTTGCGACACTGATGCAACAACTTGAAGAGCAACTTAGCCTTGCTTTAGCTGGCAAACAAGATGCCATTCGTCAGATTATGATTTGCTTGCTTAGTCATGGACATATTTTGATTGAAGATGTACCGGGGGTTGGTAAGACCACCTTAGCCCAT
>JAUZQL010000218.1 GCA_030950975.1 Mariprofundaceae bacterium
TGAAGCTGTTGCAGCATTCGCACGTCAAACTGGCGCTGCTTGCTTGAGCTGCCATTTCCAATCATTCCCAACATTGAACGCTTTCGGTCGTTCTTTTAAGAAAGGTTCATTTACAGATGTGGGCGATCAAGCCTTAATCGAAGATGATGAATTGAGTCTTCCAGCTTCTTTAAATATTACTGTTGTGGTTCGCCCAACAATTTCTTCTTCAACTTCAGCAGGTGTGACAACACATGCTATTCAATATGCTGACCAAGTGATGTTGATTGGTGGTCGTATTGGTGAACACACTGGTGCTTTCCTTGAATTAGGTGGTGGTTTATTTGGTAATGCACAATTTTTGAACTCATTTGACGTAGGTGATCTGAAAGTAGGCGTGAACTACTTTTCTACTGGTTTTGGTGAAGATGCTGGTCTTCAGTTGATGAGCGTTTGGGGTCAACATGGTGGCTTGTTGGGTGGTAAAGGCATTTCTGCCAATGCTTTCGTTCGTGGTGCTGTTGGCGCGACAACAGGTATTTCTACTTGGGTTGCCAATGATATGGGGGCATTAACCTTGGGTGTAGTAGGTCCTCAACCAGCGGCTGGTGCAGATCAACCAGTAGGTACTTTTAAACTGGCTCCTACGTTGCGTGCGCAATCTTTCTTTGATGTAGCAGGTATGGAATTAGGGTTAGGTGCTATTATTGTTGAAGGTCAAATTGGTAAGACAACACCTCTTGGTGTGAGCAATAAAATGAGCCGTTTGGGGATTGATGTACAGTTGCAAGGCGAAATGGGCGATATGCCAATTGGCTTCTATGCGGATTATTCTTCTGCAAAAGGCTCGACTGCGACAAGCGTTAACTTGTATAATCCGAATGCAGGTACAATGTCTGGTTTCTCTGCCCGTGCGACAGTTAAACCTGTTAACAATATCGTAGGTATACTTGGTTTTGGTTCATACAAAACAGGTGCTGTTGGGGCTACAACGGATAGCACAGTTATGTTTGGTGCTGAGTATGAAATGTATCAAAATGGCGTGATTGCTTTGACTTACACATCTGCAAAAGCTGCTGCTGTTACAACCAATACAACATTGTTGGATGTTGAGTTCTTGATGTAAATTGTTGTTCAATCCTTGCATCCTTTGATGCTTGATTGTGAAAAGGGAGCCTTTCGAGGCTCCCTTTTTTTATGCAAAAAAATCATTTCTGGAAGTGCGGCTTTAGCTGCGCCCATTGAGTTGATAAAGGCACGGCTAAAGCCGTACTCCCAGGGATCAGTTACGCCTAAGTGCCGCTGTGGTAAAAGAAAAAATAACGTGTGTATGAAATCAAGCAAACACCACGCTGGTATGCCCTGCGCTATGTGTATGGTTGGTCTTCTTAAT